>NZ_JAIUMX010000015.1:0-51523 GCF_022565315.1 Cyclonatronum sp.
AAAGCGCCGTTTTTGCTGCTCAAAAGTATGAAAAAGGCAGGAGTATTTTTGAAGCAATTCGCTTTTTTGTTGGTTTTAATAGAAAGGCTATCTTCATTAACCTTCGTTAACAGGCAAACGGGCAATAAGGTTAGGGCTGGCAGCTAAATTGTTGTGCCGATAAGTACATAGTTAGTGAAATCCTTCAACCACCATTTTAATAGTGCACCCAAATCTCCGATAGTTTTCTATCAGACAAGCTGTTTGCGTGATGAAGTTTCAGTTTAGTACCGGAATCTGATTTACGCGAAAGGCTACCCGGATTGAGTCAGAGCCTGCAGGTGTGCGTCTCAAATATCATTTTATATGGCGTTTAAATTACGGATAAGCTTTCTCGGGCTTATGTTACTGATGCTGCCTTTCTTTTCTGTAAAGGCACAGGTTAATCAGGGGGGAATCCCGCTGAGTTTTCAGATGGATGCGAAACAGGAACTTGCTTCAGTGCCGGTGGTTTCGCTTTCAGCAACCGGCCTCGAGCAGCAGCGCCTTGAAGATATGGAACTGGATTTTGAGCCCAATACCCCGTTTCGTTTTGGTTACAATATTGATGTGAACCTGAACACCGCCAATTCCGGTGTTTGGGAAACCATGAAAGAAGATTTCCGCGTGTGGCGGCTTGGGGTAAAGAGTGATGGCGCCCGTACCCTAAATCTGCTTTTTGATGATTTCAAGCTTCCCGAAGGTGCGCGTTTGTATGTTTACAGCAAAGACCGCGAAACCATTCTTGGTGCCTTCACGGCCTTAAACAATCAGGAGGATGGCTATTTTGCCACAACGCTGATTTGGAGTGATGAAGTCATCATAGAATACATTGAGCCGGTTGATGTGGCCTTACAGGGTACCCTGAACCTGGCGCGTGTTACGCACGGATATCGCGATTTGAAAGACGGCAGTTTCGGGGCCTCAGGTTCCTGTAACCTGAACGTGGCCTGTGAAGCAGCAGAAGGCTGGGAAGAACAGATCAGCTCGGTTGCCCGCATGGTGGTAGGCGGAAACAGCTGGTGTACCGGTCAGTTGATTAACAACACCGCAAATGACGGAACCCCTTACTTCTTGTCGGCCAACCACTGTTTCCGTGATCCCGGTCAGCTGGTGTTTATGTTTAATTATGAAAGTGAAACCTGCCAGAACCCGTCATCCCCGCCGTCTCATGATGCAATGTCGGGCGCGGTAAGTCTTGTACGGCATTTCCCCACTGATGTATGGCTGCTTCAGCTGAATCAGGATGTGCCGGAAGAGTACGAGCTGTTTTTCTCAGGTTGGAACCGCACCATGGACGCCACTATCGACGGCTACATTTTTGGGGTGCATCACCCCCGGGGTGACATCAAAAAGTTCAGCTACTTGTTTAACGGCGTTACAACTTCGAGTTACTCGGGCGCACCCGGCAGTGGCTTTACACACTGGCGCGTGGGATCCTGGGCCGATGGCACGACCACGGAAGGTGGTTCTTCCGGCTCAGCCCTGTTTGATGGCGAAGGGCTTATCATCGGGCAGCTTCACGGGGGCTCTGCAGCCTGTGGGAACACCCTCGAAGACTGGTACGGAAAACTCGGTGTATCCTGGACCGGCGGCGGTACCCCGGCTACAAGTCTTGAGCCCTGGCTCGACCCGGCAGGAACCGGAGCCCTTACCCATCCCGGATTTAACCCCTTTGCAAACCCGTTGGAAAATGACGCGCAGCTGTCATCTGTTCTCAGCCCGATTGGCTCGTTCCAGATCTCGGACCCCATCATTCCGGAAGTCCGCATTCGCAACGCAGGCTTTGAAACCATAACTGCTGTTACCGTAGGCTACGAGGTTTTTGAAGCCGGCGGAGAGTCGGTTGTCAGCACCACTCTGGAGTGGACCGGTGAGCTGGAAAACAGGCAGCTTGCAAACGTGGTTTTCCCTGAAATTGAACTTCCTGCGGGTGAGTACCTCTTTTCTGCTTTTGTTGACCTGCCGGGTGATGAAAACCCCGACAACGATACACGCAGCTCCGAGTTCCGCATTGTGGACTGCACGCAGCCTTTCAAAGCACCTTTTAGCGAAGGTTTCGACGGACCGCTGGGCGCTCCCGACTGCTGGGAAATCACCGATAACATCGGCAACGGTCAGGTTTGGCAGTTCGGGAACATCGTCAGCCGGGGAATTGATGGCGGCGACCGCTACGCCTACCTCGACAGCGACGCCTACGGCAACGGCAACAGTCAGAATTCCGATCTGATTACGCCCCGCCTCGATCTTACCTATGCCGAAGATGTAAGCCTTTCCTTCACACACTTCTTCCGCGATTTCAATTCTTCAACGGCAACGGTTGCCTACAGCATCGACGACGGCGAAACCTGGACCACGCTTGAGCAGTGGACCTCAGGGCAGACTTCGAACCCGGCTTTCTTCAGTATGGATGTGCCCGAAGCCGACGGGCAGGAAGCCGTGCGCTTCAAATGGAACTTCACCGGCAGCTGGGACTGGTACTGGTCGGTAGATGATGTACTGGTTGATGCAACCGTAAACGAGCCGGAACCAGAACCGGCTTTTGCGAACATTTTCCTGATTCATAATGCCTCTGATCCTGCTCTGCAGCTGATTGATTTATACCTCGACGGAGAACTGACTGCCATTGGCATCCCTTACCGTATCGGCCTGCCTGACGGGCTGATTCCGGCAGAAACAGAAGTTACCGTTGGAGTTGCGGCATCCGGAACAGAAACGCTGCTTTACGAGCAGTCATACACGTTCGCTGAAGATGAAAACTACCTGATCATCGCAACCGGTGTACTCGATACGGAAGCCTTCGCTGATAATCCGGATACCCGCAGCACGGCGTTTCGTTTTGAAGTGTACAACATGGATATGATGCACGAGCCCGGTGAAGGCATGCATGCGCTCTATCTTTTCCACGGTGTTACTGACGCGCCAAACCTTGATATTGCTGTGAAAGGAGAAGCGCCTTTCCTCAGCAGCTTCGGTTTCGGCGACATGTTTGTACCCGAATTCGGGATGCTGCCCGATGCATACGAGCTGCACCTCATGGAGGCCGGCTCAGGTGAAATGCTGTTTGCCTTCACCGCTGATTTAAGCGGGCACGAACCTCAGCTTGTTGGCATTCTGGCCTCCGGCTTTGCTGATCCGTCAGCGAATCAGGACGGCCCAGCCCTGACCCTGCTTGCCGTATTTGAAAACGGTCAGGTAGTAGAGCTTCAGAATGTGACGAGCGTTACCCGCGACACCAATGAGGCGCCGCAGGAGTTTTACCTCGCACTGAACTACCCGAATCCGTTCAACCCGACAACCCAAATCAGCTATCAGCTGCCGTCGTCTGCTGAGGTGCTGCTGGAAGTGTACAACCTTACGGGTCAGCGGGTCGCAACCCTGGTGAACGGTACGCAGGCCGCAGGCACGCACACAGTCACCTTCGATGCCGGCGCGCTCTCAAGCGGGGTGTACCTGTACCGCATTCAGGCCGGAGGTTTCACTAAAACCAATAAAATGCTGCTGGTGAAATAAGAACGAATTGGGTGAGGGATGGAAACACATCCCCGGAAAGCCGTTCAAAAAAAAAGTCCTCTCCGTTAAAGCGGGGAGGACTTTTTTTGCAGGAAGCTTGGGTTAATCCTTGAAAACTTACTCAACCAAAAGCGATTTAGGCAGATAGATGGTAAAAACGGTTCCTGTTTCCGGACTGCTGCTGAATTCAATCTGACCATCGAGACCGGTAACTATTTTATGAACAATGGCCAACCCTGAACTCTGCCCCGTGAGCCCGCCCGTTGAATCAGGAGAAAAAAGGATGAAGATGTTGGCTCTTTTATCAGGCGCAATGCCCGGCCCGTTATCCTGAACACGAAACACAAGATACTGCTCTTCTTCCTTACAGCTGACGTGCACCCGAAACGGGTTGATGTTACCGGCATAGCGCAGGCTGTTGCGTATCAGAATTTCAAAAAGCCGGAAAATACGCTTATTACTTACGTTTAGTACCGGCAGCTTATCCCAGGTGAACAAAGCATTACGTTGCTCAATTAAGCGGATATTCCATAAGCGGATTTCATCCATTGTAAGGTTCAGGTCAACCGGGCTTATTTCATCAGATGTATGTGCGCTCACCTCGTAATAATTGTACATTTTGTCGATGAGCAGCTTCATCTGATCAACTGTTTGTTCCGAATTTTTCAGATAGAAAGAACCCTTCTCATCGAGTTTGTCGCCATATTTGCGGTGAAGCTGTCTGAGGGTCATCCGAATAACCTGAAGGGGCTGTTGCAGGTCGTGTGAAATTACATAGGTGAATTGTTCCAGGTTGCGGTTGACCTGGTTCAGATGAATAGCTTTTCGGTCAAGATCTTTATTTAAATTTCTGACTACCTTAAGATTCTGAAGAATCGTTTTCTGATAGTAGTCGGTCAGGAAATATAGAAGAACACCTGTAACAAGTACAAAAGCTGAGCCTTTGTAGGTCTGAATATACACGTACGTTTCAAGTTCAATGTAGTCATAAAACCATAAAATGACGTTATCGCTGATAAGGATCCATGCATAGCCGAATATCAGATAGATTAGGGTGATTTTGGCTGCAGGTTTCATCTTGTAACCGATTAAAAACTTAGATTAGCGTTCTGTTGGCAGTTGTGTATCTGAGGCCTGTTTAAAAGTAATAGTCCGAAAATTTAATTTAACCCATAAAAGACGCTCTTGCAAAGTGAAGGATGCGGGATGCGGCAGCCGGGAATCTGAGGCTGTTCGGTAAGCTTTGATTTTAGAAATACCCCTGCATGTTATATTTTCCGGTGCAAAAACAAATTGACCAACCTAAATGAAGCCAGCTCGGCAATTGATTCAGGAAATGAGCTATTCTCTTCACTATATAAGAGAAATAAGGTTGTTGTTTTGGGACCGAATTAATCTTCATTATTAACCCTCTGATTTTATTTTATGGAATCCACGCCAAAAATTATTTACACATTAACCGACGAAGCGCCAATGCTGGCTACACACTCGTTGCTGCCCGTAATTAGTGCGTATGCCAAACAAGCCGGGGTAGAAGTTGAAACCCGTGATATTTCCCTGGCAGGCCGAATTTTAGCCCATTTCCCGGAGCATCTTTCTGAGGATCAGCGCATTGGCGATCACCTCGCGGAGCTGGGTGAGCTTGCGAAGACCAAGGAAGCTAACATCATCAAACTTCCGAATATCTCAGCCTCGGTGCCGCAGCTGAAGGCGGCCATCAATGAGCTGAGATCGCAGGGCTTCATGGTACCGGAATATCCTGACGAGCCCAAAACAGAGGATGAAGCGACCATCAAAGCAACTTACGGCAAAGTGCTGGGGTCAGCGGTGAACCCGGTGCTGCGCGAAGGCAACTCCGACCGCCGGGCGCCCAAGGCGATTAAAAACTACGCCAAAAAGCATCCCCACCGTATGGGTGCCTGGAAACCGGATAACAAAGCCCACGTGGCAAGCATGAGTGAGGGTGACTTTTTCGAGACCGAGCAGTCTATGACGCTTGCCGCCGCAGATATGGCAAGTATCGTGTTTGTGGCCGCTGACGGCACGAAGCGCGTCCTGAAAGAAAACCTCAAACTTCTGGAAGGTGAGGTAATTGATACCGCCGTGATGAGCATGCACAAGCTCAAGGCGTTTGCAGCTGAGCAGATTGATGACGCCCGCAAATCAGGCCTGCTTTTTTCCCTTCACATGAAAGCCACCATGATGAAGGTTTCTGACCCCATCATTTTCGGGGCATTTGTTGAGGTCTTCTTTAAGGATGTTTTCGCTAAATACGACGGCTTGTTTAAGGAACTCGGCGTTGACACCAGAAACGGTTTGGGGGATGTTTTTGCCCGTATTGAAGGCCACGAGAAGGAAGCGGAAGTTAAGGCAGCTATCGAAGCCGTGTACGAAAACGGTCCCGATCTGGCGATGGTGAATTCCTACAAGGGCATCACCAACCTGCATGTGCCCTCCGATGTGATTATTGACGCCTCCATGCCGGTGCTCATCCGCGATTCAGGCTGCATGTGGGATAAAGACGACAAGCAGCGCGAGGCCAAGGCCGTTATTCCGGACCGTTCGTACTCGGGCGTGTATCAGGCAACGATTGATTTTTGCAAAGCCAACGGCGCATTCAATCCGTCAACCATGGGAAGTATTCCGAATGTGGGGCTGATGGCGCAGAAAGCGGAAGAGTACGGCTCACACGACAAAACTTTTCAGCTCGATTCCAGC
Source organism: Cyclonatronum sp. (assembly GCF_022565315.1). Lineage (NCBI taxonomy): Bacteria > Pseudomonadati > Balneolota > Balneolia > Balneolales > Cyclonatronaceae > Cyclonatronum > Cyclonatronum sp. The sequence goes on from NZ_JAIUMX010000015.1 coordinate 6,250, forward strand.
GGCGTTGTGCAGGTACTTAACAGTGCCGGTGAGCTGCTCATGGAACAGCCTGTTGAGACCGGCGACATTTTCCGGATGTGTCAGACGAAAGACGCACCCATCCGCGACTGGGTAAATCTGGCTGTGCGCCGCGCCCGTGAATCTGCCACCCCGGCCGTTTTCTGGCTGAATGAAGCCCGCGCCCACGATGCGCAGCTCATCAGCAAGGTGAAGACGTATCTCGCCGAACAGAAAACCGACGACGTCGAACTCCACATCATGCCGCCGGTTGAGGCCACTGTTTTCTCGCTTGAGCGCATGAAAAAGGGCCTCGATACCATTTCTGTTACAGGTAACGTGCTTCGCGACTACCTCACCGACCTCTTTCCGATTCTGGAAGTAGGCACCTCGGCCAAAATGCTTTCCATCGTACCCCTGATGAACGGTGGCGGGCTCTTCGAAACCGGCGCCGGCGGTTCTGCACCCAAGCACATTCAGCAACTGCTGCAGGAAGGCTACCTGCGCTGGGATTCCCTGGGAGAATTTCTGGCCCTGGCCGTTTCCTTTGAGCATTTGGGCCGTGTGTTCGGAAACAAACGGGCAACAGTGCTCGCCGATACCCTCGACAAAGCCAACGAGAAGTTTCTGGACAACGACAAATCTCCCGCCCGCAAGCTGGGGCAGATCGATAACCGGGGTTCTCATTTCTACCTCTCCCTGTATTGGGCGCAGGCCCTCGCAGAGCAGCAGAATGATGCAGAACTTGCTGAAATCTTCACTAAAGTTGCAAAGCAACTCGAAGAAAAAGAAGAAACCATTAACCTGGAACTGATTGGGGCGCAGGGTAAAGCGGAGGATATCGGGGGGTATTACCATCCTGACTTTGCCAAAACAACTGATGTGATGCGTCCGAGCCCAACCTTTAGTGCCATTATTGACGGGCTTGCGGAAAGCAAAGCCTGAGTAAGTTAAACAAACCGGTGCCTTTTGTACTTTGAAAAGCGCACCGGTTTTTTTCTTATAATAGGGCTTATTTTCTCTGCCAGGTACACATGCAGTACTTTCGCAGCTGCTTGGGAATACAACTTTGAGAAAGCGAAACAACCAAACCTGTGCCGGGTCAGATTCCGGTATTTCAGTGAGGGAGCTCATCCCATAATTATTTAACTCAATTTATATGATTCGATATTACGGAAAGTTAACCGGGTACGGCAAGTATATACCCGAAACAGTAGTTACTAATGCGGACTTGTCCGCTCGTATTGATACGACTGATGAGTGGATCACGGAACGTACCGGAATAAAGGAACGCCACATGGTCTCAGATGATGAGCACTGCTCTGATCTGGCAACAAAGGCCGCGCAGGCCGCGATGGATAAGGCCGGGATAACTGCTGATGAAGTTGATCTCATCATCGTGGCAACTTCGAGTCCGGATTATCTCACTCCGCCGGTTTCTTCGCAGGTGCAGCATAATTTGGGCGCTCAAAATGCCGGCGCTTTTGTGATGGTTGTGGGATGCACGGGCTTCGTGTATTCACTTGTTACTGCAGATCAGTTCATTCGCTCCGGTCAGTACCGTAATATTGTGGTTGTAGGCGTTGAAGTTATCACAAGGAATGTGGACTGGAATGACCGCAACACCTGTGTGCTGTTCGGCGACGGGGCTGCGGCAGTAGTAATTCAGCGTTGCGAAGAGGAAGGCAAAGGGATGCTCGCGCATCACCTCGGTTCTGACGGCAGCGGGGCTGAGCATATCATTCAGGTTTCGGGCGGTTCGCGCTATTCCACAACACATGAGCGGCTTGATCAGGGGCTGCAATACCTCAAAATGAACGGTCGTGAGGTATTCAAGTTCGCTACCGTAAAAATGGGCGAAGCCCTCAAAATTGTACTCGATCAGACCGGCTACACAACCGCTGATATCGATTTGTTTATCCCGCATCAGGCCAACGCCCGTATTATCGAATTTGCATCTCGTCAGGCCGGGCTTCCTCAGGAAAAAGTATTTGTAAATGTTAACCGTTACGGAAACACTTCAGCCGCTTCCGTACCGATTGCGCTCACAGAAGCTTTCGAGGAAAACCGGCTGAAAGAGGGCGATCTGCTGGCAATGGTCGCTTTCGGCTCCGGCCTCACATGGGCATCCTGCCTTTTCAGGGTTTAGATCCGGCTTATATCGCATTCATAAAAAAAGCCTGATGCTGCTAAACACAGTATCAGGCTTTTTTGATTGATGTTGAGGTGATGGCATCAGTCGCCGATTACGGCCTCACGGGCTGATTCCAGTTTTTCAGTGAGTTCTTCGCCGAGGTGTCTTTCGAGTATACTGCGGTAAACCGATGAAGTACGGAAACCAACTCCGCGCTCAAAGAAATCGGTGATAACCGGCTGCCAGTCGCTGTTCAGCGGCATAATGATACCAAAGCGCTCACTCGCCAGATCTCCTGCCGCGTGCTGCCGCAGGGGTTTGCCCCGTTCAACGGCCCGCCAGAAATTATAAATATCGATATAAGCAAACAGATCGTCCCTTTCAGAAAGCATATTCAGAATTTGCGTATTGGAGCCGGCAAATTCAACGGGTGTTCCGGGTATGTAATTCGCGATCAGCCGCTCAATACGATCCTGATGAAGGGTACCTTCAAAGGCAAGCCCGCTCATGCCCGCAAACTGCTGCCCGATTTCAGACATTTCAGAAAGTTCACTTACGGAATCATTGGTGATGAGCACTGCTATGTTGGTAAGGTAGGGCGGACTGAACCGCAGTTCAAGCTTGCGTGCTTCCGTAATCGTAACATTCCCAAGACCAAAAACACCGCCCTCTGAGTTTTTGATGTCACTGTAAAACTGCTGAAATCTGTCGGCTGTAACAAACTCATAAGTGATGTCAAGCCCCATAGAAACATCCAGGAAATCACGAAATTCCTCCATGATGTCGATAGTTACCCCGGTTAACTTACCTCTGTCGTCAATATAAGCGAAGCCTTCCGCGGGGATATATACTACTGTAAGGGTTCCGTAGCCGCGCTGTTTAACAAGCTCAAAACTGTCGCCGGAGAAGGGCGGATGCTCAGAACAGGCGCTAAACATCAGCAGCGTACTAACGATAATGAGAGGAAGAAGTGAAAATAGTTTCATTTATTCGGAATTGGGTTTTCGTAAATATTAGGTATCAAAGTGTTGTTTCGGTAACGGGTATCTCATTCCCGCTGCTGGTTAATACTTGCTCCATCTGTCGTAGATGGTACAGTAATGCCTGCCTAACCGGCCGGGCGTCATCATAAATTGCAGCCTGTCGCTTTTTGTATATGCGCCGGCCTTCATCGGTTTCAATACAAACAGGTTCGAAGCCAATGCTGCTGAGGTCGTACGGCCCTGCCTGCATATCAAGCTCCCGGGCCTTACAGGCAACTTTAAAAGCCTGCAGGGTTAGGGAGGATGGTACCCAGGGGGTCAGCTTATAGCACCATTTGTAAAGATCCATATTGGTATGAAGGCAGCCGGGCTGCTCCATATCGTGCATGCTTTCCCGGCTCAGCTTGTGTGCATTTTTGGGCTGCGCGGCCGGTGTGAAAAAGCGAAACGCGTCGAAATGGGTGCAGGTCACGGGCTTGCTATCTACCAGGTCTTTAATCTCTGAACTGCTGAGCCTGAGCGGGAATTTTTCATGGCGTACCTCATCGGCCCCGTACACCATTGCCCATTCGTGCAACCCGCAGCAGCCGAAATTCGGCTGACGGGCCGCACTGAACTCCAGAAGGGCGGTTATCCATCGCAACCCCCGGATCTTTTTTGCAGGGAACAGCTTCATATCAGCTATTGCACCTTCTGTGGTGAAGGTGAAATAGCGCGGGTCAAAACCATGCTCAGCTTTTGCACTTTCTAAAAACGTGAAAGCACCCGGCGTCCATTTTTTTAGTTTGGCCGGCCGGAATTGGTAATAGGTGAACATAAAATCCATCACGGGATTTTGTATCTGATGAGATTTGTCGTTCACATACCCATCTGTAAGCTTGCTTACTTCCCCGCTGTGCAAGCGGGCCAGCTCCATCCAGTCCGTAAAACCAAGCTGAGAGCAGGTTTGCAGAACTTCGTTATAATCTGATGGTTGTTGCAGCATGAGTACAAAAAGATTGAGGCCTGCTTCATGAAATAAGTCAGGTCATGAATGTATTAATCATCTAACCTGTTTAAGTGCCAAATATAGAGCAAGCTGTTGGTTTACAAAAACCGTACTTAGTGCATAAAATTTTTTTAACAATAATCATAAAAACAATCTTTTAGATGAAGCAAACTATTCTTGTTGCTGAAGAAATTTCAGGCGAAATGAGCTATGATACTTATCGTGAAATGACAGATGCGTTGCTCGCCGCCGGCAAAACGACCGGCAGCAATCATTCAGAAATGATGATCAATTACACCAAAATGAACGTGACGCGCATGAAGCGGATCGATAAGCACATCGCGCTGAACACGGAGCTTGCCGGTTTTGCCGCAGCTTTAGAGCGGCCGCAGCGCTGGGTTGTGCTCACCGAGCCCTGGTGCGGCGATGCGGCGCAGATCTTGCCGGTATTTAATAAAGTGGCGGAAGCTTCAAACGGATATATTGAGCTCGTGCTGCTGCTGCGTGATCATCACGAGGAGCTGATGAACAGATACCTCACAAACGGAGGGAAATCAATCCCTAAGCTCATTGTATTCGATAAGGAAAGCGGTGAGGAGCTGTTTAACTGGGGCCCGAGACCGGCGGCCGCGCAGAAGCTTTTCCTGGAGCTTAAAACCGCGCAAGCCCCGTTTACGGAGCTTGCGGAAAAACTGCATAAGTGGTACGCCGATGACAAAACTGCTTCGACGCAGGCAGAGTTGCTGCGCTTTCTGATGATGTTTACTTCAGAACCGTAAACCGCCCGAACGCTGTGGTTTGCACGCCGCTCTGGTTTCCGGTTGCTGTTACCCGATAGCTGTACATACCGGATGCCAGCGCGGATGCATCAAAGGGAAGGTGATGTGCGCCTGAGCTGAAGCCCGCTGAGGCAGCAACCGCAACCCGCCGACCCTGCAGGTCAAATACTTCAATGAGCACCTGTGCGCTTTCACTCAGTTCAAATACCAAATTCGTGGTGGGGTTGAACGGGTTGGGATAGTTGGGATGAAGGGAAATCAGCCCGGCAATTTCAGCATTTCCAGGTGCCGGTATGCTTGTACCGGGAACTTCGGTGAGCGACTGCTTCTCATAAATGCTGCCATTTATGTCAGCAATGGGCTGGTTAATATCAAAAATGCTCAGTACGATGGCAATGGAAGTCGGGGGAAGCTCTTCATAAACAAGCCCGAAGCCTTCAGCCATATAAAACTCCGGCCCGAATGATTCGAGGATGGGTATTGTGAAGGGCTGCGGGCCGAAAATCGGCACCACAACTGTGAGGGTAACGTCAAGGTTTAAAGCGAGCCTGCCGCCTTCTGCTGTGAATACGCCCAGGCTGTTGTTGAAATTTCGGGGCTGCAAACGCTCATAGTTGAGGCTGATGTCAATATCCACTGAGTCGCCCAGGGTAATACCGGTTGGCAGGTCGATAAGGTCCAGTATTTCCTCAGGCAATTCGATGCGCAGGTTTTGGGCAGCAAGTTCAACACTTGTGCCCGGGGCAACATCAAGGTTGATGAGGTCAACATCAGCATCGAAATCAACCGGCAGGCCGAAATCATCGAGAGCGCTGAGGTCAATTAAATCGCTGAGAGCTGCAAATGCACGCGAGCCTTCGGTACGGATCACACGCTGTGCCAGCGGAGGGTAGGGTGAGATGCTGTAAAACAGGATTTCAGAGGCTAAATCGCCTTCAAAGCCGACTGTTTCCTGAGAGGTGAAGAGGCTGTCTGCAACCACATTGTCATCAACATCGGTTACAATCACGCGCCACTGCGATTCAAAGGCGGCATCGGTTTGGGGGGGAAACAAGACGGAAGCCTGCTGTGCCTGAGCTGGTAAAATGCTGATAAACAGCATCAGCGCCAGGGCAGAAAAGAGCGTAGCGGATAATTTCATAAACAGATTGATTGGTGAAAATTTCGTTAGCGCAATCTAATCATTTTACGGGCTTCAGTAAAAGATTCGTTGCTGTTTACAGCATCAGCACGGAGGCGGTAAAAGTAAGTGCCGTTGGCCATCCATCTCGATTCCCACTCATATTCGTGAATACCGGCTTCAAGTAAGGTGTTGCTGAGCATGGTACCTACAAGCCGCCCCTGTATGTCATGAATGGTGAGCTCAACAACGGAAGCTTCAGGAAGTATAAAGCTGATGGTGGTACGCTGGCGGAAGGGATTGGGGAAGTTTGGGGACAGGCTGAAGTCGTCGAGGCGCAGGCCCACAAAAACTTCGTTGCTGAGCACCGAGCCGCCGGGATTGGAAACCCGTACGGTGTACAGGCCTTCGTCGGCGTTACCCATATCTGTGATCTGGTAAAAATTGCGGTTTTCGCCGTAAAGCGGAAGCCCGTTTCTAAACCACTGGAATACGGGTTCCGGCACGCCTGTTGCGCCGACCTCCAGGGTGTAACTGCCTCCCGGCGTAACCATGGCCGGCTGCGGCTGCAGGGTAATTACCGGTGCTTCAACAGGCCCGTCGTACTTGCCCGTGATCCGGACGGATGCAATCATGTTGTTGCGGTTGCTGTACCTGAACCATGCAGGGTTGTTCGCGCTGGGCGGCTCTACGAACAGTCGCGTGCGCGCGGGGAAGTAGTTCGGATTGCCGGGGTTCTCGCTGCCGCTGTCGAGCAGGAATTCCACTCTTGAAGCCGGACTCATCACCTCAAATACGATGAAAAAATCCTGCTCCCCGACCGTGCGCCAGTCGGCTGAGCTCACATTTATACTGTTTGCACCGCGTACAAGCTGACTTACGGGCACCGTTACCGCATCAATTTCAGTTCCGGGGATGGGGTCGCTGGCCGGGCCTGCAAGCTGATGCAGGCTGATGCGCAGGTCGTCGCTTCCAACAAGGCTTGAGTCGCGGCCATTAACGGTGAACCTGACTTCCGTAATGCGGCCTGATACGTTTGGTGAAAACCGTTTTGCAAGTTTGCGGATGCCGCGGCGGTCCTGCTGGGCCGGGTTGCCGGGTAGCTCTGCAAATGCTGTGGGCTGACCCGCGTAGGTGAGCGTCTGGGTTACAATCGGGAGCGTATCCCAGCTTGCGGTGTAGCTGAATGACTGCGACGGAGTGTTGAGCGGGGAAAAAGCAGTGCCGGCATCGGGCTCAAAAGATGCGGGTACGGAAATGACAGGGGGCTCGGCTGCAACAGCCGTGAGAATCACACGCTCGAAGGGTCCGGGCAGCTCGTAAGCGCCGGGATTGAGGAAGAGCACTTCCGGATCCTGATTAACATCTTCCGGGAAGGTTATCACCGCGAAGCGGACGCCGTCGGCTCCTCCGAAACTGAGGTTCATATTTTCGACGCCGATAAATTCGCTGTACTCGGCGCCTCCGTAAAGCAGGTCAGAACTGCGGCCGGCTTCCGTCTGACCGCTGAAATACTGAAAGGTCGGGAAGGTGACCCGGTTTGAGCGGCGTCGGATATCCGTATAGGCAAACCGCGTGTTGCCGCCAATGGCGCGGTTGATGAAATTGGCGATGTGGAAATCCACAAGAATTTCTTCGAAGGTGAGGCCCTGTGCCGCTGCCAGGGTTTCGTAGGCCTGAAGGCGCCCGCCATCCGCGCGGGTGATGGCGCCGGTGGCTTCTGCGCCGAAGCGCTCAAACAGGTAGGAGTGCAGCAGCGAGGCCCGCTGATAGTCGATGAGCACCTCGGGGGAGTTGCGCCGCCAGCTGTAGAGTTCCTGATCGATTTCCAGCGGATCGGAGAGGTAGTTGGGGCTGCGGCCTGCAAAACCGGTGAGAAGCTCTGCCCACTCGCTCTGCCCCTCATTCTGGAAAATGTGCAGGGCGCCGTAGTTGGCGTGAATCAGGTGTTGCAGCTCGTGAGATGCCACGCTCCGAACCCGCTGTGTGTTTACCTGCCCGTCGTTGTAAATCAGCGGCGTCGAGTTCAGGTAGATGATGTCGGTGCCGTTGCTGTTGCTGTTGCCGGGGGTGAGATCGACGGGGTCGAAGAAACCGGCCACAAAGCCGTGGTTGCTGCCGGGCGTCCAGCCGTCGATTACATCGGTGATGAGGATGTTGAGGATGCCGGAGCCGTCAACATTTGGCATGTTGCCGAAAACTTCGGTATTGATGGAAATGATGCCGCGCTCAGGGGCAATGGAAAGCTCAGGGGTGCTGTGGCTCATTGCTTCGAGCAGGCCGTCGATCACTTCCTGATTGACTTTGTCCGGGGCGAATTCTCCGTTTTCGACCCAGATACGGATGTCGCTGCTGAGGCCGCGAAGCGTGAAGCCGACCGTGCGCCAGGTATTGTTAGTGAGGTTTCTCACGCGGAAGTTGCGGGTATCGCCTACGGATGCTTCCGTGAGCAGGCTCTCGAAAAGGGCGCCTTCGGGCTGCATGCGCCGCAGTTCGCGGTACTGCCGCAGGGCTTCGATGGAAATCTCATCCTGCAAAATGCCGTCGGCGCTGCACATCATGCGGGACTGCTGACCCAGCTCAAGGCGGTCCCAGAAATTCAGGTGCCCGGCGGAGCCTTCGAAGGGTACGGTTTGAGTAACAAATTGGGCCGAAGCAGCCGGAAACAGCCCGGCAAGCAGCAGGCTCAGAAGCAGAAGAAATTTTGCCATCTAATCAGGTGGGCTAAACAAATGAGCGGTTGAGGTATTACCAAAAACTGAAACTACTACAAACTTCGATAAGCCAAAATAGTTCTTTTGGGATTCAAATCCGCAGTTTTCCCGGAATGCGACAGGCGGACGGGTGATGTAATTGGGGCAGGTCGATTTTCGTCGCGCGATTACAGGCGTCGGGTTTAGCACCTGCGGTTTTGCTGTTTTGGGATGTGGGAGAAGCCGGAAGCACATCCCCCGATAAAGAAATGCTGAATTTTGAGAGGAAGCAGGCTCTGGTTTTCCCGGAATACGACAGGCGGGCGGGTGATGTGATTGGGGCAGGTCGATTTCCGTCGCGCGATTACTGAAGTCGGGTTTAGCACCTGCGGTTTTGCTGTTTTGGGATGCGGGAGAAGCCGGAAGCACATCCCCCGATAAAAAAAACTCAGGATTTGAGTTCTTTGAGGTGGATGGCGTAGTGTTTCACGATGGGGTGGCTGAGAGCTTCGATATGGCGGGCGTCGGCGGCTTTGGAGAATTCGACGGCTACGCCGGGCTGCTCCATAATGTAGATGCCGGAGCGCTCGAAGCGGTAGGCCTCGTTGCGGGTTTCGGTGGTGCCGAAGTAGTAGCCCGCGGTTTTTTCGTCGAAGGGCATGCGCATGCTCCGCAGGATTTTGGAGGTCGCGAGGCGGTAGCGGTGTTTATCTTCAGGGCTGAGCTTGTTGTTGAGGGCAGTGGCACGGAAGAAGCGGCGGTTTAGGAAACGCGTGCAGAGGTCGGCGAGGATGGGGTCTTTTTCGTGCTGCCAGAATTTGAGGCACATGAGCACATCGGCATCGTCGAGCATCACGTAGTGCTGCAGCAGCTCCTGAGAGATCCCTTTTTTTGCGCTGGGGCGCTGCTCAAGAAAATAGCGGATGGCCTGCGACGGGAAGTTGAGCTGATAGCCTTCGGTTACGAGATCGGCGGCGCGCCGGAAGACTGAGCGGATGAGCATATCGGCGCTGAGCACGGTTTTGTGCAGGTACACCTGCATGTACATGAAGCGCCGGGCCATGATGTAGTTTTCGACCGCGTAGATGCCCTTTTTCTCGATCACGATGCTGCCGTTGTGCACGCGCAGGGTTTTGATGATGCGGTCGATGCCGATGGAGCCTTCGAGCACGCCGGTGTAGAAGCTGTCGCGCTTGATGTAATCGAGGCGGTCGGCATCGAGCTGGGAGGAGATGAGCTGATGCAGGAAGGGCTTGGAGTACTGATCGGTGAAAATCTGAATGGCGGTTTCGAGCCCGCCATTGAACTCGGCGTTAAGCTGCTTCATGAGGGCGAGGGTCATCATCTCATGGTTGAAATCGGCCACGAGGGTGTGCTCGAGGGTGTGCGAAAACGGGCCGTGACCAATATCGTGCAGAAGGATGGCGGCAAGTACGCCCTCAACTTCCTGATTGTTGATGGTGGTGTTTTTGTCGCGCAGGGTCGTGAGCATTTTGAGCATGAGCCCGACCGCGCCGAGGGCGTGGGAAAAACGCGAGTGCTCGGCGCCCGGAAATACGGTGTAGGCAAGCCCCAGCTGACGGATGCGCCTGAGCCGCTGCACATACGGGTGATCGAGCAGCCGCAGGGTTTGCCCCTTGGGCACGTGCACAAAGCCGTGGATGGGATCGGTAAAGACTTTGTAGAGCTGGTCTTTTTTATTTTCTGAAAGCAAAAGCCTGAAATTGGTTGATTGAGATGAAGCGCCCTGGCCGGAATGGTTAAACTGCTGCAAGATAAGAAGGAAGCAGGCCAAACTCGCTTAATTGTGGCGGTTTAGTTTTTGTGATGCCCGCAGGGAGGTTAAAACCGGGCGGGCTATTGACATTTTTTGCGTGATAGGTTTAATTAAGGGCAGTGTTACTTCCTGATAAACCGCCTGGTGTGCAGATCCGGTACTTTTAACGTTTAGGGTTTACCTGAGGCCGCAGACCTCTGCTCTCAGGACAGGTACGGAGTTGACAATTTAAACCGGGCATCAGCAACAGTGTATTCTATGAAAGCAGATTTATCTCTCGATTTTTTCACTCAGGTGAATGACGATTTTGAAAAGCGGCAGTATCTGCTGCTCGGCAACCTGAAAGCGGTGAAGCAGGCGTTCAAAATGAACCTGCTGTATCCGTATCTGGGCAGGCTGATTGAGCTGCGTGAGCAGTTACAGCAGGTTCTCGACGGATTTTCGCTCGTTGAAAACGGAGGTCCGCGCCGGATAAAGAGTATTAACCTGGAAGAGAAGCGTATCGAGTTTGAATCAGTATTGCCGGAAAAGCTGGATCTTGGAGCGGTAAAAGAGTTCATCCGCTGGGCTCAGCCGCTTATTACGGAAGCCATTAAAGAGGGCGTGAGCATTTACGAATTTGTGGATGAAAACCTGAGCGTGGATCAGGTAGGCATACAGCCGGCGTACCAGGATGAGGGCTATTTTTTCATGCCGGATTATGAAGCCGGCGGGTTAATGCTGTTTCGCTACGAGCTCTCCATTTATTCGGATGCGCGTGAGCGCTACCGCTCGCTGAAAACAACCCTCGTGAAGAAAATGAGTGAGGGCACGGCAGCGCAGGAAGACCCTGCGAGCATAAAGCTGAATCTGATCCGGGAGTACCGAGACCTGCCGAATCCGGCAACCTTTGCGTTCCACAGCCCGATTGCGTTTGCCTTTGAGCAGACGCTTTTCCCGGTAGCACGCCGGCGCCTGCTTCGGATACTGCATGAAGCTCAGGGCAGGGGATAAACTGCTGCCTTAGGCCTGGCTGTTTTTGCGGACTGCCCGGTTGGAGATTACAGCCATGGTGCAGCGGCCGGTACACACATGCTTACCGGTTTCGGTGTACACATCGTACTGCCAAACCTGCGTGCTTGCTCCTCTGTGGATGGGTCTGGCGATGCCGGTAACGGTGCCGGAGCGCACGGCCCGCAGGTGGTTCGCATTAATTTCGAGCCCCACGGCCGACTGCGTCTGCTGATCTACGTTCAGCCATGCGCCCACCGAGCAGATCGTTTCGCCCAGCGCAACCGAAGCCCCCCCGTGAAGCAGACCGAAAGGCTGAACCGTGTTTTCATTTACGGGCATAGTTGCCTGCACTTCATCTCTGAAAAGGGATGTAAATGTAATACCGAGGGCATGCCCCATGTTCCGGCTTTTTTGATTCAAAAAAGCGGTTACAATTTCCTGTAAATCGTCCTGAATATTCATTATTAGCTTTGAAACTACGGCCAAATATGGCATATTAACACTGTTGACTGCAGAGAAAGGTACCTCTAAATCCTCACCAAAACCAACATGCTTCGGCAATAGTTTTTTTTAACTCCTTGCACATGCAGTTTTTACTAATGAGTTGAATTTACGGGGTTTTCCTTAATCCGCGAGCTTATGACGTATCTTATGCTGACCGGTAAAAATGCATAAGTACAGCGGTTTCTCTTTTGTCGGTAGCTGTGCATCCATAACACAACACTCAATCTAATCAAAAAATCTGCTTACTATGGAATTCAAGCCTTCAACCATTTTCGAGATTGCCGAAGCCGGAAGGGCTAAAAATAATACGGGAATCATCGGTGCGACCAAACGCAACGGCACCTGGATAACGACTACGCTTGACGATTTCGACCGTATGAAACGGCACCTCGCTCTTGCACTTTATAAAATGGGAATTCGGAAAGGGGATCGTGTTGCACTTCACTCTGAAAACTCAGTACGCTGGATTCTGGCTGATGCAGCCATTCTGTCTATTGGCGCCATTAACGTGCCCATTTATACCACGCAGCCCGGCGATCAGATCAAATACATCCTGGAAAACTCAGAGGCCAAAATCTACATGTTTTCGCAGGATAAGCTCTTCGGCAACTTCAAACCCTATTATAAAGATGTTAAGGGACTCGAAATCGTGTGTCTGGTAAGCACAAAAGAAACAGGCTTTAAGATGTTCGACGACATGCTGAAAGAAGGTGAAGCCTACGAAAAAGAGCACCCCGATTTATTTGACAAACTCCGCAGCGAGGTAAAGCCTGAAGACCTTGCTTCCTTTATCTACACTTCCGGTACCACCGGTTTGCCGAAAGGGGTGATGCTCACCCATCAAAACATCTCCTCAAACGTGCAGTATTCGATTGAGCGGATTCCGTTTGATATCGACGGCGAGCGCGGCGGCAGAATTCTGAGCTACCTGCCGCTTTCCCACATCTTTGAGCGCATGCTCAACTACCTGTACATGAATATCGGCTACCCGATTTATTACATTGAAGCAGTTGAGGAAATCAAGGATGATATCGGGCATATCAAACCGATGTTCTTTGCAACCGTGCCCCGGCTTCTTGAAAAGATTTATTCCGGTATCCTCAACAAGGTAGCTTCCGGCGAGGGTCTGAAGCTCAAAATCGGGATGTGGGCCATGGAGCAGGCCAAAGCCTACCGTATCGATACGCCTCCAACCGGTCTTGCGGCTTTCAAGCTTCGCATGGCTGATAAGCTGGTTTACAGCAAAATACGTGAAGGATTCGGCGGCAACCTTCTGGGCTTCATCAGCGGGGGGGCTGCGCTTTCCCCTACGATGATGAATTTCTTTACCGCCATTGGTTTCAGGTGTCATCAGGGCTATGGGCTTACCGAAACTTCACCGGTAATTTCGGTTACCACAACCGGCGGCATTAAAGAGGGCTCATCCGGCAGGGCCATCCGTTGTGTGGAAGTCAAAATTGCTGACGACGGCGAAATTTGTGCCCGCGGACCGAACATCATGAAGGGGTACTACAAAAACCCGGAAGCAACCGCCGAAGTAATCGACAAAGACGGCTGGTTCATGACAGGGGATGTAGGCAAGGTTGATGCTGACGGCTTCATTTATATCACAGACCGCAAGAAAGATATCTTCAAGCTTTCGACCGGTAAATATGTTGCGCCGCAGCATGTTGAAAATACCCTGATGAACAGCGGCCTCATCGAGCAGATAGTGGTGCTTGGTGCAAGCCGTAAATTTTGCTCCGCGCTGATCGTGCCGAATATGGAAGCCATCAAAGCCAAACTCGCGCCGCTTTCAGAAAATGACCCTGCTTTTATGAAGAAGCTGGAAGACCTGATTCAGGCTGAGGTGGATCACCTCAATGAAAAACTTCCGGGCTGGGAGCAGATTAAGAAATTCGCCCTCCTGGATAACCTGCTGAGTATTGATGGCGGGGAACTCACGCCTACCATGAAAACCAAGAGACGCGTAATTCACGATAAATACAAACTTGAAATCGAACGAATTTATGAGGAGAGCTGAATATGTTTAAAGAGGACACCCTGAGCACCAAAACGGTTTTGATCACCGGCGGGGGCTCAGGCCTCGGTCTGGCGATGGCAAAAGGTTTTGCAGCTCTTGGCGCGCAGCTTCTGATCTGCGGCCGGAGGCTCGAAAAGCTGGAAGCTGCGGCGAAAGAAATCGACGCGGTTTCAACCGCCGGAAAAAAAACAGCTTTCTATTCGGTTGATGTACGCGATTATGAAGCTGTAGGTGCCATGATGGATAAGATCGAAGCCGGTTTTGGCGGCTGTGATGTGCTGGTAAACAACGCTGCCGGCAATTTCCTGTCTGCCTCGGAAGACCTCAGCCCCAACGCGTTTAAGTCGGTCGTAGATATTGTGCTCAACGGCACCTTTAACTGCTCGCAGCAATTTGGCCGTCGCCTTATTGATGCCAAAAAACAGGGGAGCATCCTCAATATCGTAACGACCTACACCGAAACCGGTTCGGCTTTTGTGCTGCCCTCGGCCTGCGCCAAGGCCGGTGTTTATGCCATGACGAACACCCTCGCCTACGAGTGGGCAACTTACGGTATTCGGGTAAACAGCATCGCCCCGGGACCCTTCCCCACAGAAGGCGCCTGGACTCGCCTGATGCCCGATCCCAAGATGGAGCAGGCCTACCTGAAGCAGATCCCGGCCGGCCGTTACGGCGAGCATGATGAGCTTGCAAACCTGGCCTGTTTTCTGATTTCCGACCTCGCAGCTTACATCACCGGGGAGTGCGTAACCATCGACGGCGGCGAACGCCTGAAAGCCGGGCAGTTTAACTTCATTACACAGGCTGCCCCCCGTGAGCAGCTGAAGCAGTTTTTCAGGATGATGAAACCCGGGAAGAATTAAGTCCCGACCGGCTAATAAAATAAAAGTCCGCTCTGATGTGCTGCATCGGAGCGGACTTTTCTGTTTCAGGGGGATGGATGAGGAAGCCGGAACTCGGCTCATGTGTTCATACTATAGTTTTTCGGCAATGTTGAGGTGCGTGCGGATGGAGCCTTCGAGAACTGTCACGGCCTGACCCGCAATCTGAAGCATGGTAACCTCATTATCTTTCACAGCCATGTTCACCGTAACGTAGCCGGGGCGGTTCATCAGGTAGCCCTGATATCCTTTGAAGGAAAAGAACTTCTTGTTACGGTCAACAAGGTTGTTGTGCCACAGAAAAACGGCCATTGGTCCGTTGGCGGAACCGGTTACCGGATCTTCCTGAACGCCGAGTGAGGGCGCAAAAAAGCGCATGTGCCAATCGATGTCGTATTCCCCCGTATCGGTAGTTACAACGGCAAAACCTGTAATAGCATGGCGCTCGTTGATCTTGCGCATCAGCATAAGGTTAGGCTCAATGGTTTTCAGGCTCTCATACGAAGCGAGGGGGATGAAGCAGTAGCCATCCTGCGTAATTTGCGGCTTCACCTTTTTGCTCAGCTCAACTTCGGCTACACCGATGGCTGCACAAAGCAGGGAGTAGTCATCCGGAAAGGGGAAAAACTTCGGAATGGGCAGGCCCATTTTGATATAGGGCTGCAGGTCTTTCCATTCCACATCAACAGCGAGCACACCGGAGCGGGTTTCGACATTGAAGCTTTGGGGTTCATCAACGGTTAAGCCGAACAGGCCTTCTTCTGCAAGGGCATGGAAAGCAGCTATGGTAGCGTGCCCGCAAAGGTCAACTTCACGGGTGGGCGTGAACCAGCGCAGGCGAAGATCGCAGCTTTCAGAAGTTGGCTTGAGCACGAAAGCGGTCTCAGATACAGCCATTTCGCTGGCAATCCGCTGCATGTCGGTAGAAGAAAGGTGGTCGGCATTTGTTACAACACCGGCCGGATTTCCGGCAAAAGGTTTCCGGGTGAAAGCATCGATTTGTTTAATGGGTATGCTGCTCATAATCGGGTGTGGTGGAAAAAGAGGATGAAAATAATCAGCGGGAGGATTTAGCTGCCAGAACAAAATAACTGCAGGCTGCCGTCTTCTCAGGCAGCCTGCAGTTAAGAATCGAAATCAGTCAGTCGCTTTATCGACATCAACCACGTTCACATTGAAAACGAGGGTTGAGTTTGCGGGAATTAAGTCGCCGCGGGCACGGTCGCCGTAACCGAGCTCAGAAGGGATAATGAGCACACGGCGCTCGCCAACGCGCATGCCCTGCAGGCCTTCGTCCCAGCCTTGGATTACCATGCCTACGCCAACTACAATGCTCAGCGGCTGTCCGCGCATGGCGGATGAATCAAACATAGTGCCATCGGTAAGGAAACCATCATAGTGAACAAAAGCGCGGTCATTTACTTCAACAAGTTCGCCGGTGCCTTCTTCGATGATTACGTACTGAAGGCCGCTTGGAGTAGTTACAACATCCGATTCATTGTACTCCCAAACACCGTCGGGCATTTTGAAAACTTCAAGCAATTCTACTTCAAAACTAATGGTAGCATTTGGAGGAATTACATTTCCTGCACCACGCTCACCGTAAGCCAGATCAGGAGGAATGGTAAGGTTGCGTTTTCCGCCTTCCCGCATTCCCTCAAGGCCGCGGTCCCAGCCCGGGATAACCTGACCGGCACCGAGCTGAAAGCTGAAAGGCCCGCGGCCCTCGCTGCTGTCAAATACAGTACCATCTTCGAGAAAGCCGGTGTAATTTACACTCAGAATGTCATCCTGCCGTACCTGAACACCTTCACCGGTAACAATATCTTCAACGATAAGCCCTTCAGGAAAAACCGGCTGAAATTCTGACTCCCCGTTTCCGTTGTCAGGGCTTTGGCAGGCAACAAAACTGATTGTGAATGCGAACAGGACAAAAAATGCGATTAACTTCGGAAAACTCATAAATTTAATTTTGAATGTTGTTGAAAGAGCGGCAACCTTGTGAGCGAAAATGCAGCTGCGGTTTGTTGCCGGAGGTTGATTGCAGGCAAAAGCTGCGCAGTCAAGATAAGAAGATAAAGGCACTGCAAAAAAACAAAGCGATGGTTCGATAAAAAGGCAAAACCGTATGGAATTTTTCAGAAATGGTATTAGTTTCAGGCAACCCAATTCATTCAAAGCCGCAATTTTTTTTTATTCAGTAAATATATCCATTTATGAGTATTCCAGAACTACATGCATGTGCTGCATCGGGCGATCTTAAGGGTCTGACGCGCTTGTTGAGCGAGGGTGCAGCAATTAATGAGCAGGCTAAAAACGGTTCATCCCCTCTAATTTACGCGGCTGAAAACAACCGGTTTGATGTGGTTCAGGCTCTGATTAAGGCAGGTGCTGATCCCAATATTTCGAATAAAATGGGTGGTACAGCGCTCAACCGGGCTGCCGAAAACGGTAATATTGAGATGATGAAGTATCTGCTGGAAAACGGCGCCCAGGTAGGCCCGCTGGCTCTTATCATAGCTGCGCGCGAGGGGCAGCTGGAAGCTGTTAAACTGCTGCTTAAAGAAGGTGCTGATATCAATGCACGTCAGTCGTGGGGGCAAACTCCTCTCATGCTTGCAGCCAGAGAAGGTCATCTCGCCGTTTGTACCTACCTTGTGCGCCACGGTGCAGATGTTCGCGTTAAAGACAAGAGCGGTAAATCGGCTTTAAGAATGGCCACTGATAATGATCATCCCGAAGTTGGTGCTTACCTGCGCAGGGCTGGTGCAGTTGAGGAAAAGGAAAAGAAAAAACCAGCTGCGCCAGTTGCGCAAGAAGATGACGACGATGATGATGATTCCATTCAGGATGATATAGTTGTAAGCAGCGGTGATGATGAAATATCAGAAGAATCTCTGGATTAACCCTGAGTGCCAATCAGCAGCGTACTTTTCAGAAGCCCGTGCATAAATTTATTGCGCGGGCTTTTCTTTTGGAACGGGGTTGCTTTCAATCAGGCTCAGCTGAAGATTCAGCGCTTCGACGGAGATGTATATTTCCTGAATTGACAATGCCAGTGAATAAAGCAGGAAAAGCAGTGCTGCCCCGAATACATAACTGCCGGCTAAAAGGTAATCCGCAAAAAGAAGGAACATGCAAAAAACGCACAAAAAGAGGCTGAGAACTCCGTGAAGCTGCATAGATTTTATCAGGTTTACACGCTTGCGCAGGTTTACAATCTGCCCGTAGATTAAGTGATCGGGGTTTTCCCGGTATTTTTGCGATAAGCCGCGGATTAGGCCGGAGAGGGTCAGAAACCGGTTGGTGTAGGCCAGCAGTAATAATGAAATGGCCGGAAATAACAGTGCCGGTGTTGTCAGGTCGAGAGACATAGCTGCATATTAGTAAACGATTTGCCAGTATTTACGGGCAACATCCTGTGGGTTGATGTGTCCTTTTTCCAGGAGGTATTGCTCAACCAGAAGTCTTACTGAGGTATCTATAACGCCGACCACTTCTGCACCGGCTATCATGTGGTAGTCGCCTCCGCCTACGGCACGATAGGAGTTGAGTGCAATGGTGAAGCTGTCTGAATCACGTACCGGCCTGCCGTTCACGCGGAGGTTTTCGATGCGTTCACCGGCGGGTTTACGCAGGTTTATCTGGTAGTTGGCCCCGTAAACGACGTCAAAATTGAAGCCGGGTATGTGGCCGGCAGGCTGCGGGAGCGCAGTACCGTCGCCATTGTAGGTTTCATAGTAGCGGGCTGAAAATTCCAGATACTCCCGTAACACAGCCCCGCTTATCCGCAGCTTGAAAAGCGTATTTTCAAAAGGATATACCCTCGCAAGCGACCCACGGTTGATGATGCCGTCTGTAAAAGCTGCATCGGTATGAAATATGGCACTGCCTGAGAGGTCTGCACCTGTTGCTCTTCGCTGAACATATTGTATAAGGTCAGTAATGGCACGGTCTGCAAGGCGGGCATCGGAGCTGCTCCATACAGAATCTGTTGTGGCAATGGCTTTTTGCATGTGGGAGCGCACCAATTCGTGTTCCCCAAGAAACTGCTCATACAAAGCTGTATGCGGTTTTGCGCCTTCAACAGGAAGGGCGATGTTCTTGCCGTAGGCGACCTGTACAGTTCCGGTGGCATCACGGCTAAGCAGCAGCTCTGTATAACCTATGTGCGATGCCCAGCGACCCGGCTGAGTTACAGCTACTCCCTGCGGGTTGGCTTCTGATAAATAAATTAAATCATCGATTAACCGGTGTGTGTGCGACGTAACCATGGCATGAATGCCGGGCACCTCATCTGCAATTGCCCGGCCGAAATGCTCTTCACCCAAAACGTCGGATGTGTAGCTCGTAGAACCTTCAAAGCCTGAGTGAATCACCAGAATAATCACTTCTGCACCGTTTTCCAGCATTTCCGGCACATACCTGCGTGCAGATTCAACCCCGTCTTCAAACCGAAGCCTGCCTTCGAGCCTTGGGCGGTCCCAAATGGCGGAACCCGGAGTTGTAAGGCCAAGTATGCCAATCTTATATCCGTCAACTTCTTTAATCAGCCATGGGGTATAGGCTGCTTGCCCTGTTTCGGAATGTAAGGCGTTGGCTGCCAGAAAGGGAGTATCGGACTGAGACATACGGAAGTGCAGGTGTTCAAGGCCGAAGTTGAACTCATGGTTTCCGACGACAACGGCGCTGAAATCAAGCGCATCAACGACACTCAAAAAAGGGTAGGCCAGGGTGGTATCAACCCTGGCAAAGTATTCAGCAAAGGGGTTGCCCTGAAGCCAGTCGCCGGCGTCTAAAGCAAGGGTGTGCGGGTTTTGCGAGCGAACGGAGTCGATAATGGTGGCAGCTTTTAGAAGGCTGTAGCGCTCTTCAGGCTGATCATTATAGTAATCCCAGGGGAATACATAACCGTGAACATCAGCTGTAGAAAGTAAAACAAGCTTGGTTTCTTTTTCTGAGGTTGAGCATGCCCCTGCAATCAGGGGCAGAAGTAAAAGGAGTAACAGGGAAGGGCGCATAGCTAAAAAGAGGGGACGTGTGTTGGCTTTGAAACAAAAAAAAAGCCACACGCTGAGCTGTGGCTTAGTTTGGATAGGAGAAAAAATGAGTAGTTACTCTTCGTTTTTCTTATCCTGAATATCGATGCGGATTTCCTGAGCAAGTTTTTTCAGGTCCTGAAGCGTTTTACGCGCGCGGGTACCGGCAGTTTTGTTTGACTTGTTGTAGAACTTATCCATGTCCTCTTCGAGAGAATCTACGAGGGCTTTAACTTCGTGAAAACGACTCATTTTGTTGAACTCCGTTTATCTGTTAATTAAGATGAAAGAAACAATGTTGAATGCCTTAGAATCTAATTATATGATTCACGTGAATCAAGACTGAAGGCTAAAAAAAGGGGTTTCGGGCTAATTTACAATAGTTTTTTGTATGCAATTGTTTTTTAAGCGTTTGTGGATAATGTTGTAAAATATAGCTATATCTTTGATGAACGGAGCTTTTTTTGAAAGACTTCTGAAGAGGTCATTTGCGCAGGTTGAAGCAGGTTCAGCGGCATTGATGTTCCCGAAAGTTCTTCCGGAAGTTTTGCCGGTAAAGGATTGTCATCATGCCTGGTAAAAAGTAGTGCCTCGGGATTGTCATTTGAGTCAAATGCACACAGATAGGTGAAGTTCATTTTTTCATGCAGCACCTCTGCAAGCTGTGCCAAGGGAAGGGCAGCTTGCATTCCGTTTTCGTCTTCAATCAGGTTTGAGAGCAGTACATTGGTCTTTGTTCCGAGCTCTTTCAGGAAGTTTGCATTGACCTTTATTTTATTTCCGTCTTTAACTATCGTTTTACGCTGATACCCGTTAATGGCGATCAGCGGGATGCCCTCATCGGCGAAAAGTGCGGTGAGCCTGTGGTTGAGCTCTTTTGTAGCCCTGATTCTCGCAGTTTCGGTGAGCACCCCCGTTTCTGTTATTCGGGATGTGTACTCGCTGTCAGCATGAATCATCATGAAAGAATCGAGTTTAAGACCGGCGAGTGAACGTGCGAGATGTTTGAGGAAAGTACCCTGATCAAGGCGGGTATAATCAAGGATGAAAAGGTATTTCATGCGGCTTTGCTGTGATAGAGATGTATTGCAGGTGGTTAAATTTCCGGTACTGTTACAAAGGTCGGCAACAGCCTTTCGGGATTCATCATTCAGAAAAAGCAGATTGTTGGTTTTTGCCGGATTTCTTACTCAACTCATCGCTTGAAAAATGATAGGGGAGAAGGTCTGTGCAGCCTACTGAAAGCAATTCAGTATGATTTTGGTAAAGATGAATCCGCTGCGATTGTATATGTTCCATCATTACCTGACGGCATGCTCCGCACGGGCTCACGTAGTCGCCCATGGGTGCAGCGATATACATGTTGCCCGTTTCTGACGGGCCATAGCCGGCAGAAATCGCCCTGCTGAGTGCAATCCGCTCGGCACACAGCCCAAGCTCCCAGCCGGTTGTTTCAGCATTTACCCCCGGTATAAATCCGTCATTTACCTGAAGCAAAGCAGCTACCGGAAAAGAGGAGTTGGGAATTACGGCCTTCTTGCAAAGCTCAAGCAGATGGTCGTATCGGATATTTCCCGAAATTTTAACGACCAGATTTTTGGGGCTGAATGTGAAATCAGCATCGGTAATGGTCGTAAAGCCAAAGGTTGTTTCCCAGTAGGATAGAAGTTCCCCTGTATCGGCTTCGTCAGGAAGTATCAGTGTTTCGGGTTTTTCCCCGTCAGCAATGCAGGAAAATACTGCGGCCTGAATACGGCCGATGGTGAGGGGGTAAGAGATGTTTTCTATCCTCACACCGGGATAAAAATGCCCGGATACGGATTGGATTACACAGGCTTGTGGCTTTCCTGAATAGGGGACGTAGCTGAAAGTGCTTAATTTCTTGAAATTCATAAATCAGTCTGTAACATCGGTGATGGCCTCAATCACGGCGTCCATCACCCTCGCTCTCACCTGATTAATGCCGGCGGAAGTTCCTCGCTCCGGATAGGTACGATTGGTAAGAATGATGACGGCAAGATTCCGCTGCGGGTCAACCCAGAGGCTTGTTCCGGTGAACCCCAGATGGCCAAAGGTGTCGTTGCTGCTCAGCTGACCGGCAGTAGTGAAGCCGTTAAGGCTTTTTAAGTCGAATCCCAGAGCCCTTCCCCCGCGGGAAGCTTCTCGGGAGGTAAAGGTACGCATAATTGCGTCCGAAACATATTCACGCCCGCCGTAGCTTCCGTTGTTGAGCAAAAACTGCCCGTAAATGGCCAGGTTTCCGCTTGTGGAAAAAAGCCCTGCATGGCCTGCTATGCCACCCATAAAGTGCGCGCGCTCGTCATGCACATCCCCGCGAATAATGGTGTTTCGCCACTGCCGGTCAACTTCTGTTGGAGGAATCCTGTTTAGCGTCCATCTTCCGCGCCTTCTGGGGTTGAACAGCGTATCCGTCATGCCAATCGGGTAAAAAAACTGCGTGTTTAAAAACCGGTCGAGCGGCATTTCAGTAATCTGTTCAACAATTTCAGCAAGCAGGATGAAGCCAAGGTCGCTGTAGATTACCCCTTCGCCCGGCGGCTGAAGCAGCGGCTCACTGATAACGGCCTGAAGTATGGCCTCCCGGCTCTGAAACTGATCCACATACAAGCGGTAAGCCGGCAGGCCGGAGGTGTGGTTGAGCAGATGCTCTATGGTGATGTCGCCTTTCATGCCTGAGCGGAAGCCCGGGATAAAAGACTGAACGGTTTGATCGAGCCGTAGCCTGCCCTGCTCGGCAAGCATCATTACAGCGGTAGTTGTAGCTACCGGTTTGGTGAGCGAAGCTATATCGTAAATATCAGTGCTGCGTACCGGGCGCCTTTTGTTATAGTCGTGATATCCATAGCCTTCATTCCAGGCTAAAATACCGTTTCGTACAACTGCTACAGTTCCTCCGGGAAAGACAGAGTCCTGAACGGCCCTGTTCATGATTCGGGTGATTTCGTATAGTTTTTCGGTGGAAAGCCCTGCTGCTTCCGGGCGGTCCTGCCTTAAGATAGTTTTAGGAATTTCGATGCCTTCACCACGCACATACAGGCCCGGTATGGATATGGGCAGGCGTCCGGAAACATCGCTTGCTCCGAAAAGGGCTGCAGCTGTTGCTGCAGAATGGCTGCCGAGGGAAGTCCATGATAGTATGTGCACATCAGCATCCGGAATTTCATTAACCACATACGGGCTGGAGAATGAAATAACAACTTTCGGGCGCCCGAGTTGCTGAATGCGCCGTACAAAGCGCTGCTGTTCGCGGTTGAAAGTGATGGGCCTTCCTGTTGTAAGGGGCAGAAACGAGCCTACGATAATCAGGTTGGCTTGTCGGGCAGAAGCTATCGCTTCGTTGAGCTCCTGTTCGGAAGTTCGTTCGTCATACAAATGGAATGAAATATCCGGATGATATTTTGAAAGTTCACTTCTGAATTCGGAACCCACATTTCCCGTACGCCCGCCGGCTATGGCGATAACGGTAATTTTGGGGAACCGGTCGGGCCTTATCGGCAGAATGTCCCGGTTATTGCGCAGCACGGTAATCGATTCGCGTGCTATACGATCGGCCGTAAGCTGGTTTGCACGCGTATTTACAACCCGTGAAATACGGTTGATGTTTACTTCGGCGTTGCGCATAAGCCCGTGATCGATTTTAAGCGCAAGGATGCGAAGCACCGAATCATCGATGCGGCTTTCGGAGATCTCGCCGCGTTGTACGGCCTCCTTAATCTGGAAAATGGCAGTGAGCTCATCCGGGGAAAGCAGCAGCACGTCGGCTCCTGCATTCAACGCGAGAACGGCCGCTTCACCCGGCGCATAATTCGACGCAATGCCCTGCATCTCAAGCCCGTCTGTTACGATGAGGCCGTCGAAGCCGAGTTCATCCCGCAGTAAACCGTGCATTAAACCGGGTTCAAGTGTGGCCGGTCGGTTAATACCCTCGGTAATATTTGGGAAGGCAATGTGCGCCGACATAACACTGCCAACGCCTGCATCAATTACCCGGCGAAAAGGCAGTAGTTCAAGCTGATTGAGGCGCTCGCGGGTGTGCTGCACAACCGGCAGACCGATATGGGAGTCAACGTCGGTATCTCCGTGTCCCGGAAAATGTTTGGCAGTTGCAACAATGCCCTGACTCTGCACTCCCTTTATGAAAGATTCGGCGTACATGCTCACGGTTTCAGGATCTTCGGAAAATGAGCGTACATTAATTACCGGGTTCTCAGGGTTGTTATTGATATCCACAACCGGAGCGTAAATCTGATGAACGCCGATAGCGCGTGCTTCAAGTGCTGTGATGCGTCCTTTTTCAAAGGCATTGTGAGGGTTGCCTGTAGCAGCAATGCCCATAGCGGGCGTGAATCGGGTTGTGCCGGAAATACGCATAGCTGCACCGAATTCCATATCCTGACTGATCCAAAGGGGGATTCTGGACAGCCGCTGCAGTTTGTTATGCAGTACAGCCTGGTTGTAAATCTCCCCGCGGAAAAATATAATACCGCCAACCTGATACTCATTTACCATTCGTGAAAGGTGCAGAAACTCATCCGCATCTTCCGAATAGTAATTGCCTTGTGCCCGAATAACGATAAGCTGAGCAATTTTTTCCTGTAAACTCATGTCCCGAAGCAGGTGCAGGGCCTGTTCCTGTATGTGATTTCTCACATCATCAGTTGAGCCCGTTCCGGAGCTGAGGGCAGTTTCACCTAATGTTGTTGATTGAAGCGGAGTTGACAGTAAGATTAAAATGAAGAAGAAGCTAAAGGTTACACAAAATGGCCTGCACATGAGATTCCGGAAAATGGGATTCGGGGATTGATGAACAATATTGAAGCGTGCTGCCCTTAAGATTAATGCTAAAATGTTCTAAAGGCAAACAACAGGTATGTTGCTGATTTCCTTTTTGGCCAGAAAACCGGCTGTATCCTGATAGCTGCGTTTGATCTGAATATCCGTGTAAGCAGCTGTGAGTTCCTGAATCACCCTTTCCATAAACCAGCTGCTGTTAAATAAGCCGCCGTGCAGTGCAACCTGCTTCAGGCTGCGCTTAACACTAAAAGCTGCCGCGAAAAGGCTTAAAAGGGATTCAATGTGATGTTCTGCAATTTTCCGGCAGCTTGAATGTCCTGTGCTTGCCAGCTGCAGACAGGTTGGGGCGAGTGTGGAAGGGTTGAAATCGGAGCTGTACAGCAGTTTTAAGGCGTCAAGGCGGGTATTCAGGTAGAGGCCGTCTTTTTCCAGTATAGCTTTTACTTCAGGGTCGCGTGTGCCTTTATCCATGCAGCTCATCAGGCAGCTCATAAAATCTTTACCCAGCTGACGCCCGCTTCCGTATTCGTTGAGAGCGGGGCCGAAACCTCCGGCAACTTTTAAAATTCCGTCATGTCCGTACACAAGTACAGATCCGGTTCCGCAAATCAAAACAGCTCTGCCCTCAATTTTGCTGTCAGGGAAATTGGTAACAAATGTGGCTGCAATATCCGACATAACCGTAATTTTTGCGGCCCTGAAGATTCCTTTCAGACTTTGCGTGAGGGCCTGCCTGATTTCAGCCTGTGCGGCACCTGCTATGCCGGCTGTAATGCGTGAGGGCATCGGATAATTTTTTTTCTCACAAATATGACCGATAATCTGCGCGATAAGCCCTGCCGTTTCATCTGCGGGCTTAATCCGTGCCTGCAAAATGGGCCCGACGGCTGAATAGGGTTGATCGTTATAATAAAACACGAAACGGGAACCACTGCCACCGCCGTCAATCCCGATACTGAGTTCGTGTGATGATGTCATATAATAAACAAAAGGGTGAGGTGTAAACGTGCTAACTGTTTCACGTACCAGCAGGTTTTAGCCTTAGCTGTGATCGTGTTTTTGTGGATGGGATGAGTGAGAAGCGTTCGAAGTAGGGCCAGTAGCCCATGCCTGTATCAAACCAGGTTGAAAAAGGGTTATCAGAATGACCCGGGATAAGCATTGAAACATGTTCAGCATTGCCGTTTGGATCTGTGCGGCTTTGAAGCAGTGCTGTAGTGAATGAACTTGTCTGCACGCTGCCGTCACGCAGGTAAACGACGGCAGCGTTCACAAGGTCCTGTTGCCCGAGTATGCTTACATCACGCACGGCTTCGAGGGTGAAGCACGCCCTTTGGCGGAAAAATGCTGATTGCTGCGTATCCCCGCAGAGGGCAAGGTCAGTAAACGTATTCTTGTTTACATTTCCCCAGCGCCAGGCATATGGTTCTGGTCCGAAAATGGACTCCAGCTCAAAAAGAGCTTCCTGAACCCGGCGGGCAAAAAACTGATTGCTCACAGGGGAAGCTCCCTCCCGTGCTGTGAGGTGGGCATTAAGCAGAAAAACGCCGATCTCCGGATCGATCAGGTTTATATTGCGCAAAACGCCAACAACTTCAGGGTCAAGATAAGCTGCAAGGGCATTTTCGGCTGTTTTAAACAGGCTAAGCTCTGTGAGGGTCGCAGCCGTGAGGTACCGGTTGTACTGCCCGTCCCAATTCGACAGGTATTCGGCCGCCATCGAAAGAGATGGTACTGAAGTGTAGCCTGAAAGAATGTTGCTCAGGTTTTGCGCAAATTGAAGCCGGCCTTTATGGGTAACAAGTAATTCCGGATTGCTGAATTCAAGCAGCCGGTTGTATCCAAAAAAAGTCTGCCCCGAAAGGGCATCACTTACCGTGCTCCGGTAACCGGAGAAACGAATCGGGTACTGAGCCTGTAACTGAGGTTGAGTAAGCATGTTTTCATCATTATGGGTATTAATGATGTTGATATGCCTTTGTTCATAAACTTGCAGATTTTCCCGGCCAGATATGCCAATGCCCATGTAATCTCTGAAAATAGCACCGGTTTGTGTGTTAGATCTTTTGAAGGCAAAGCGGCTGCGCTGGTCGGGCAGCATTGTGAAGGAATCCGGGGTTATGTTCAGATGAAAAAGCATACTGCCGCCTTCGGCGGTTCTTACCGAAATACGGGAAGATGGCGCATAATCCTCATTTTGATAAAGGATATCTGTAATGACTTTAGAATTAACCGGATGCCAGCTTTTGTGCTCAGTTGAGCCTGCCCATAATACGGGTGTGCCGGGCAGCGTGAAGGCTCGTATGCCATTTCCGCTAAATGCCGGCCCTGTAAATGCTGCATCATACCAAAAACCTGGTGTGCCCGGCCCTGACTGAAAAGAGAGCAGGCTTGTGACAGTCCCGTCTTCATGCCATTCAGCTATCGACCTTACCGGATCAATCTGCCTTGGAGCATTCAGCAGTACCCTGAGCTGATAATCAGCTGTGAGCAGTTCACTAATCTGTTCAAGAAAGGCCGGACCCGCGTCAATTTCAGCAAATTCTGAGGTAATAGTGCGGCCAAAAAGCAGCGGTACAAGCCCCTGTGGAAGAAGTTTCGATACTTTCAGGTTGGCGAGCTGCTGTTGCCAGTCGGTTTCGAGCAGCCACAGCTGAAGTACAAAAGATGCTGCAACATCTTCAGCGGTCCATCGGGATGCACTGCTACCGCTAATCGTAAACTGCATAGGTAAATTTCTTCCGGCCTGATCAATAAAAGCATTAACACCTGCTGCGTAGCGCTCAAAACGCTGCATATCGGCAGCGGTAAACCCAAAAAAATCCTCAAACCGCTGATTGCCGGTTTCAAGTAGTAAGCGGGTGAGTAAATCAGCCCGCATGAAATCCTTACCGGCATATACCGATTGGGTACCCTGCACTGCGCGCTGCATTTTTTCGAGCTGCCATAGCCGGTCGCGGGCGTGCACGAAACCTAAAGCGGTTTCATAGTCCTCAATCTGCAGCAGCTTAATACTCACCATACCACTTTCAGTACGGTCAAGGCTTAGGGGTTGGTGAAGCGAATGGATGGTAAGGGTGCCGCTTTCAAAGCCCGAAGAACCAAATAATACAGAGCGAACGGTAAGAAAAAGTGATGCAGAAATCAGTACTGCAAGAAAAACCAGAAGTGCCGGTGATGTGAACTTCATAATTTTGAGAGAGAGTAAATGCTGCCGATTTTATCTGTAGAAGGTGCTAAATAAATAAGGTGTACTGCTTCGAAGGCATACCCTTCACAAATCAGGATAAGGTTATTTGTTACGATAGCCCTGAAGTTAGGTAAATCAGTCCGAAATTTTACAAGCTTTAGGGGCTTGCTGCGCGTACTGCACAGCAAGCATGCATTATTGAAAATAATTGAATTGTGAGCGGTGAAAGATAGTTTGAGAGCTTATTTTTGGAATGCCCGGTTTACCTCAGATCGAAGCTCTGAGTTTGCAGGTGCTTTTCACATAAATTTGAAAGTGTAATATAACGAACTGATACGAGGAATTTTGACAAAAATAAGAGAAACTGACACAACAGCATTGCTTCAGGTTGCCCGGCAGCTTGGCACGCCCTGCTACGTTTACAATGAAGCCGTAATTATGAGACAAAGCAGAATTGTGCTTGATACATTTGAAAATCAGCCGGTTAAGTGGCTGTATGCAATAAAAGCCAACGACAACCCGCATATTCTTTCACTCATTCAAAAATCCGGTATTGGCTTTGATACCGTAAGTTTCGAGGAAGTGCTGCTGTGCCGGCATTTTACAGATAATCCCCGGCAGATTTTCTACACTGAAAACAGCATGAGCGATGCTGAAATGGATGCTGCCATACAGATGGGCGTAATTCTCAATATTGGTTCATTAAAACGACTTGAACGCTTTTGCCGGCACCCTGAAGCGACTGAATGCTGCGTGCGAATTAATCCGGCAATTGGCGACGGGCATCACGCACGGGTAAACACCGGCGACTCCGAAAGTAAATTCGGAATCCGGATCGGGCAGATTGAAGAAGCAGTAGCACTGGCCAAAAAATACGGCAAACGCATTATCGGTTTGCACGCTCATATTGGCAGCGGTATTAAAGAACCCGAAAACCTGATTGCAGCCATGAAAGTGTTAATAGAGCTCTCAAAGGAGTTTTCTGACCTTACCTTCATAAACTTTGGCGGCGGAATGCCGACCCCTTACCGGAGTTCGGAGAAACCTTTTGATATGGCGCATTTCGGCAGGCTTGCCTCTGCGCTTTTTGAAGCTGACCTGAAAGGCCGGCCGGAGGGCTTTCACTATTTGTTTGAGCCCGGCCGCTGGTTTGTAGCTGAAGCCGGGTTTTTACTCACGAAGGTGCAAACCATCAAAGATCAGCTCGAAACACGTTATCTTGGCACTGATACGGGTATGCATCACCTGATGCGCCCCATTATTTATGATGCCTGGCATGATGTGGTAAACCTCACCAAAATTGAGCACACGCCAGATCAGCTCTACACAATTTCGGGTAACATATGCGAAAGCGGCGATATTCTGGCCTTCGACCGGCTGCTTCCAGAGGCCGAAATGGATGATGTGCTCGCGTTTTGCGATGCCGGAGCCTACGGTATGACGATGGCTTCACAATATAACCGGCGGGCGCTGCCGGCTGAAGCACTGCTTAAAACCGACGGCACGTTTCAAATAATCAGACCTGCGCAAACGGCAGAAGAAACGGTTGCCGAATTTTTGGATAAATGCAGGTTTACAACTACCATCAATAGCTGATTCATCCTAAGCTCCGCAGGCTGGCGGAGTGGTTCATGTACTGTTATATCAACTGAAACAATCCTTAAATCATAAAATGTATGAGCATTCAGAAAATTGTAGTTATTGGCGGCGGAACCATGGGCAACGGTATTGCGCATGTTGCTGCACAATCCGGCTTTAACGTAACCCTGGTGGATATCAGCGCTCCTGTACTTGAGCGTGCTTTAGGCACCATCACAAAAAACCTCACCCGAATGGTTGCCAAAGAAAAGATTACAGAAGCCGGCAAAGACGCTGCGCTCGGGCGGCTTACTACATCAACCGATCTTGAAACCGCTGCTGCTGAGGCTGATCTGGTGATCGAAGCTGTAAACGAGAATTTCGACCTGAAAAAAAAGATTTTCAGCACACTCGATGCGGTTACCCCCCCGGAAACCATTCTTGCATCTAATACTTCATCCATATCCATCACAAAACTTGCAGGGGTAACAAAACGCCCGGATAAGGTTATTGGCATGCACTTCTTTAACCCTGTTCCGGTCATGAAACTGGTTGAAGTTGTTCGCGGGCTTGAAACGAGCGACGAGGTGAACAGTACAATCGAGAAGCTATCCCGCGATTTCGGGAAAGTTCCGGTTCCTGTAAATGACTCACCGGGCTTTGTTTCAAATCGGGTACTTATGCCCATGATTAATGAAGCGATATTTTGTGTATATGAGGGAGTTGGTACCCCCGAGCATGTGGATGAGGTAATGAAGCTCGGAATGGCGCACCCGATGGGGCCGCTGCGTCTTGCCGATTTTATTGGTCTTGATGTCTGCCTCGATATCCTCAACGTGCTTTACGACGGCTTCAGAGACCCAAAATACCGGCCGTGTCCGCTGCTGGTTAAAATGGTAGATGCCGGCAAGCTGGGAGATAAAACCGGATCTGGTTTTTATTCCTTCAAAAAATAAAAATTAACTGCATCTCATAAAGCCGCTGCTTCAAAAGAAGCAGCGGCTTTAATTTTTAACCGCTATTATTTCAACATTAAACTCAAAAAAAATGGCTATGATTGATTTGCGAAGTGATACCGTAACCCGGCCAACACCGGAAATGCTTCAGGCTATGATAAACGCCCCCGTCGGGGATGATGTGTTCGGTGAGGACCCAACCGTAAACGCTTTTGAAGAAAGAGTCGCAGCCATGTTTGGGCAACAGGCGGGTCTGTTTGTGCCAAGCGGTGTGATGGGTAATCAGATTTGTCTGTATGAGCTTACCAATCCCGGTGATGAGATTATACTTGATAACAAAGCTCACATATTTAATTATGAAGCCTCAACCGCTGCCTGGCTTTCGTCGGTTCAGCTTCGCCCTCTTCAAGGGAAAAACGGAATTCTTGATCCTGAAGCGGTAGAAGCGGCTGTTCGCACAAAAAACGACTGGGACCCGCATACGCGCGTAATTGCTGTTGAAAACACTACAAATAAAGGAGGAGGGGCTGTGTATTCGATGCCGGTACTAAAAACACTGCGCGAAATTGCGGACAGACACGGCCTTTTTCTGCACCTCGATGGTGCCCGAATCTGGAATGCTCTGGCAGAAAACCCGTACAGCGCAGCCGAAATCGGATCACTTTTCGATACCATTTCAGTTTGTTTCAGTAAAGGGCTTGGCGCTCCGGTTGGCTCGATGGTTCTCTCAACGGCAGAGCGCATCCGTTCAGCCCGGCGCACCCGGAAAATGCTCGGCGGAGGTATGCGGCAGACCGGTCTGCTGGCGGCAGCCGCCGCTTACGCGCTGGATCATCATTTTGATAAGCTGAAAACAGACAACGAAAGGGCACGAAAACTGGCGCATGTAATTCAGAAAAAAGGCCGTTATGCGGCTGATCCGGAAAACGTATTTACGAATATCCTGCTTTTCGATACACCGGGGCCGGCTGAGCAAACCCTCAGTGAACTTGCACAGGCTGGCATAAGTATGACGGCTTTTGGCCCGCAAACCATTAGGGCTGTATTCCACTTTCAGATTACAGATGATGAGTTTACACAAGTATGTGATTTTTTTAAATGAATCAGTATTTTCAGTTAGTAAAAAATACTTGCAGTATTCGTAGTATATTTTTTAAATATGTTGTGTTGAAAGGTATTCAGCAGCAGATGCAGCATAGAACAAACCCATGTTTTTTTAAAGCAGATTGCCAAAGAAGGATATTTTTTGATTACAAGGGAAATACTTAACCATAGCCCTTTTGGCTTCCTCGAGTGTCGCGTAATCCGCGACAGTACCAAGCGTGTTTCTGATTTTGAAATTGTAAACTATAACCCAAAACTGGAGCTCATGCTGGCCAAGCTCAGCATCGGGCTCAATCAAAACCGTATCGGTGCCCTGTTTCCGGGCTTTCATACGCAGGACCGTGAATGGGGGCAGATCATCTCGTTTGTAGAGAGCGATAACTTTACACTTGAGATCGAGACTTACTTTGTTACCCTCGACGACTGGGTCCGGCTTTTTGTTTTTAGACAGGCTGGTGAAGCTGATCTTTTAGGGGTGATGGTTTTCGACACCAATTATGAGCGGAAACGAATTGAAGAAATCGAAGCACTTTTTGAGGCAAGTCTGGATATGCTCTGCATTTTCGACTCGAATATGCAAATGGTTTATCTGAACACCCAATGGGAAAACTTTACAGGCTACAAACGCTCTGAGCTGTATCATAATCCGTTTCATACTCTTATTCACCCGGTTGATCAGAGAAATACGCTAAAAAAAATTACAAACCTCACTCTTGAAAACTCCCTTACGATAAGAAACCGGATTATCACCAAAAGTAAAGAAGTAAAGCATTTCGAATGGAAAGCGACTCTTCAGAATGATCGAATCTATTGTGCTGCCCGAGATGTTACTGCCGAAGTGCTTCAGGCAGAAGAAGTTGAACTGCTTAATAAGCAGCTGAGAAGCATTCTTGACGCTATGCCAAATTATATTTTTGCCAAAGATCAGCAGGGCAGATACCTGATGGCGAATACGCAGTTCGCAAACTGGTACGGAATAAGTCCGGATGAAATTATCGGAAAATCAGATGTTGACCTTGGCGTTGATCCCAAGCTGAGCCGTAAATTTACGGCGTTTGATAAAACGGTTATAGAAAACGGCAAACGGGTAACAATGCCTGAAATGTACGAAATGAACCGTACGAGCCAGGAAAAAGGCTGGTTTCAGACCATTAAAATACCTTACAGACATCCCGGTTTGGGTGAGATGGCAATTCTGGGTATTTCCACCAACGTTACAAGCCTTAAACAGGCAGAACTGAGTTTAAAGGAAAAAACCCTCCAATATGATCTGGCACTAAAAGGCACGAAAGACGGAATCTGGGATTGGGAACTGTTTTCAGGCCGTATGTTTTTTTCGCCCCGATGGAAAAAGCAGCTTGGATATGCAGAAGAAGAGCTCTCTGCTACGATTGATGCTTTCGTGGATCTGTTACATCCTGATGATAAAGCATTTGTGCTTGGCTACCTTGAGAAATTCGTTTGTGGCGATGAGGCAAATTTTGATATCGAATACCGGATGCGCCACAAACACGGCTATTACCGTTGGATTAACGGCCGGGCCGCAGCTATCAGGGATGCAAGCGGCAGAGCTGTCCGAATTGCAGGGTCAAATGCTGATATAACCCAGCGAAAGCAGGCTGAAAAAGACCTGCTGCGCCTCAAACAGATATTGGTTGAGACCAACAGGATTGCCCGTATCGGAAGCTGGGAGTATGTACCCGTAACCGATACCCTGATCTGGACAGAGGTTTGCTATCTTATTCACGATCTTGAACCGCATGCTATCGGCGAACTGTCTCTAAAAGATGCCAACAGTTTCTGCCATCCTGAATTCAGAAACACGTTCGATTCAGCTTTTCAGGATTTGCTGGAAAAGGGCAAAAGCTACGATCTTGAAATTCAGATTTTAACAGCGGCAGGGCGGCGTGTTTGGGTAAGAACTATTGGTCAGGCAGAGATACAGGCTGGCAAACCGGTACGTCTTTTTGGTTCCGTTCAGGATATTGATGAGCGTAAGCGTAACAGAGATGAACTTGCAAAAACAAGAACAAGGCTTAGTAACATTCTGGCAGATATGTCGGATGTTGTTTATAGCTTTGATTTGAAAGAAAAAAAACTCCTTTTTATCACACCCTCTGTAGAGCAGCTTTACGGTTTCCCGAAAGAGCGGTGGTTTGAGGATGTAAATGTATGGAGGGCACACACCCACCCTGATGATCTGCACGCTTTTGATCAGCTTTCTAAAGTCCTCACAGAAGGGGTCGATTCCGAAATGGAGTACCGGATAATCGATTCGGAAGGCAGGGTGAAATGGGTGAGAAACCGTACCAAGGTTGTTTATGATGATGATCAAAACAAAGCAAGGCTCGACGGTTTCAAGATTGATATCACCAACCAGAAAAATGCGGAAATAGAGGTTGCCGAATACTCACGCATGCTTAAAACACTGTTCGATATCGTTCAGGTTTTCATCAGCGTGGAACGGCAGCAGCTTGATGAAACCATTCAGGATGCCCTCATTTCCATTGCAGATCTCGTAGAGGCAGACCGCGTGTACATCTTCGATTTTAATGAATCACATACCGAAATGTCAATGCGGTACGAGTGGTGCAAAGCCGGTATCGTTTCAACGGTTCAGCTTTATACAGCTTATGATATTTCAAATATTCCGGAAATAGGTGAAAAAATAACGAAACACCAGAATGTTGATATTTCTGATGTTTCTGAGATGAAAGACGGGGCTTATAAAAAGCTATTAGAGTACGACAAGGTGAAGAGCATTTTCTGCTCCCCCATGGTTGATAATGGCGTGGTTGTCGGCTTTACAGGCTTTGAAACGGTGAGTGAGCTGAAGCACTTTTCTTTAAATGAAAAAGATTTACTTCGGGTATTTGCCAAGGTGCTCGTGAGTCTGAAGCAACGGATGCTTCTTGAAGAAACCCTCGAAAAGGCAAGAAATAAAGCCGAAGAAGCATCTAAAGCAAAGTCAATGTTCCTTGCAAACATGAGCCACGAAATCCGTACCCCGCTCAATGGGGTAATAGGGTTTTCGGAGCTGCTTGCATCAACTTCGCTGGATGAATTACAGGGGCAGTACCTGGAGTACGTGCTTACTTCTGGAAGGTCGCTCATGAATATCATCAATGATATTTTGGATTTTTCCAAAATTGAGGCCGGAAAACTCGAAATCGAGTATATACCTACAAATATCCGCAAGCTTGTTGAAGAAACAGCGGATATAATCAGTTATCAGGCTACCGCCCGTAATATCGAAGTTATTCTTGATATCGGGCTTGACGTTTCGGATACTATTCTTACAGACTCAATCCGGCTGAAGCAGGTTTTGCTTAACCTGATGAACAATGCCGTTAAATTTACTGAGAAAGGCACTGTAACGATCCGTTTGTCGGAGCAACGCCTGAGCCCGGGCCGAAGCCGGTTTTTGTTTGAAGTGCAGGATACCGGCATCGGAATTCACCCGGACCGCCAGCAGCGTCTCTTTAAAGCTTTTTCGCAGGCTGATAATTCAGATACAAGAAAGTATGGCGGCACCGGTCTCGGGCTTGCGATTTCGGCTTCCATCATTAATAAACTTGGGTCAAAAATTAACCTGCGCAGCAAGCCGGGCAAGGGTAGTTTATTTAGCTTCACGCTCGTTAGTAATGTTGTGCTCAACGAGGAAGCAGATATTACCGAACGAATCATGCAGAAGCAAAACGCTGGTTCGGAAATCGGTAAAACCATAAAAATCCTTATCTATGAGCCCTGTGAAGCGCAAGCTGATCTTATGAAGCTGATGATCCAAAAACTTGGATTTGTTTGTGAAATTTGCAGTTCAGTTACTCAAGTGCAGCATATGCTGGAAACCAGCCGGTTGGAAAATATTGCGATGATTTCACTGAACCCCAATCAGCAATTCGAAATTGATGCCATTTTTAAATGCTGCGCGGCTGCAGCAAACACACATCCCGTCGTATTTGCCTACAGTCCGTCGCACCGGGCACGGCTCAGCTCCCTTTTTAGCCGGTTGAGTAAGAATCAGTATATTACTTTGTCAAAACCGGTGAAATGGCATCAGCTGCGGGAGGTACTGGCCGAAGCTTCAAAGCAGGCTGAAAATAATCAGCATCGAAATACGGCAGTGTCCACACCTCAGGAATCAGGGCTGAAGCAAGAGTCGCCGCAGGCCGTTGAAAAGAAAGAACTGAAGCGGGTACTCGTTGCCGAAGATGTGCCGCTGAACCTTACCCTGATTAAAACAGTTTTAAGAAAATTGCTGGGTGATGTTCACATCATAGAGGCTGTTAATGGTCAGCAGGCAGTTGAATTAACGATGCGGGTGAAACCTGATTTTATTATCATGGATATTCAGATGCCGGTGATGAGCGGCATCGACGCTACAAAAGAAATCCGCAGCATGGGTGAAGATTTCAGTGCAATTCCAATAATTGCGCTTACAGCCGGTGTTGCCAAAGAGGAAAAACAGCGTTGTTTCGATTCCGGCATGTCCGGTTTTCTTTCAAAACCACTGCGTACTACCCTTTTGAAAGAAACCCTCGAAAACCTGGGGCTTTTATCGAAGGTATAAGCCAATTGGTCGAAAAACAGTTGGGAAATGAATCATTCTGCCCCTACTTTCTGTTTTAAAAATAACGTATTTAAATTAATGATATCTTGATGAAACCATGCTATTATTCCGATTTTGGTAATGTTGATAAGGCCGTAATGGAAATTAATGCAGCCGGGAGCTGTGCAACTGCCTTAATCTTAATTTCAGAAACACATCGAAAAGAGACAGATCAGATAAAAGCTTTTTTTGAAAAACTGGAAAAGCCCTTTTTTGGAGCGTTTTTTCCCGGTTTAATTTCAGGATCGAAGCGCAAAGAAGCCGGTTTCGTTGTGATCCCTCTGCCTGAACCTGTGTTTACAATTGCTATTCCCTTCGGTTTGGCAGAATCGGAGTATGATGCGCTGCTTGATCGCTTTACAGCCGAAGCGGGCCCCGGAATCCGGACCGTTTTTTGTTTTGTGGATGCTATGGGGCAGGGTAAGCCTGAAAGTGTTTCTTTTTTGTACAATTATTTCGGAATCGGGGTAAACTACCTTGGTGGTGGCGCAGGTTCACTTTCTTTTGAATCATTTCCCTGTGTTTTCAATGAGCAGGGGATGTATGCAAACGCAGCCATGATCGGGCTTTCATCACTGTCTGTTGCTATTGGGGTAGAACACGGCTGGCGGCCGGTTTCCGAGCCGCTTAAAGTGACCAAAGCGACCGGAAACATGCTCGAGGAGCTTGAGTGGAAACCTGCTTACCAAGTGTACCGGGAGCTGGTTGAAAAACACTCCGGTTTAAAGTTTACTGACGATAACTTTTTTGATATTGCTAAATCATATCCCTTCGGAATGGTTAAGATTGATTCAGAAATGGTAATTAGGGATCCTATTCAGGTTGTCGGAAATAAGATTCATGTAGTTGATGAAGTACCTGAGGGCGAGTATGTAAGCCTGATGCACGGCAATATGACATCTCTGTTAGAGGGAGCGCGAGCAGCAAGAAATAAATCAGCCCTTCAAAACAGCAGCTCTGAGGGCCAATTTTCATTTTTGTTCAGTATCGACTGTATATCCCGCTCACTATATATGGGCGATGATTTTGATGCCGAGCTTAGCATCATAGCAGGAGATGGTGAAGTGAATGGCGCACTCACTATCGGCGAAATAGCCAATTCCGGGGAATTATTTCTCGAAATTTACAACAAGACAGTTGTGGTCTGCCGCTGGTAGCAGTAAACTGAATTCCGGGATAAGCTGCACAGTTGTTAAACTGTGCAGCTTTTTTTATGACGCTCAGCTGGCAACAAGCGCATCACCATAAGCATGCCGGTAAATTTGTTCAGCGTCAAGTGCAGTTACCGGGCGGGGGTTATTATCCATGAGCCGTTTGATTCCCGCCGCTGACTGAGCCATTCCGGGTATGGCAAGTTCGGGAATATTCACTCTGTGCAGCCCTTCAGGAATGCCAATATCCCTTGATAGCTGTTTTATATAACGAATCAGGGCATCGGCACCGGAAGGAGCGTCTTCTGTTTCTATTATACCGGTAATGCGGGCAAGTTCATGGTAGCGCCCGGCACAAGCGGGTTTATTAAACTGCATTACATACGGAAGCAGCATGCTGTTGGCCACTCCATGAGGTACATCATAAAGCCCTCCAAGAGGGTAAGCAAGCGCATGAACAGCCGCTACACCTGCGTTTGTAAAAGCGATGCCGGCATAAAAACTGCCAAGCAACATAAAATGTCGTGCATCTTGCTGCAAGCCGCTTAAAACAGCCGTTTTCAGGTACGGGATAATGAACCGCACTGCTTCTCGCGCAAAACTGTCTGAGAAAGCATTTGCCCGTGTTGAGGTGTAGGCTTCGATAGCGTGTGTGAGGGCATCCATACCGCTGCCAGCAGTAACCAAAGCGGGCATACGCAGCGATAAGTGAGCATCGAGCAGAGCAACTTCCGGAATAAGGTGCCTGGAAACAACGGCTTTCTTTATCCCGTCGGAGTCGTCGGTAAATACTGCAATCGGGCTTACTTCACTTCCCGTTCCGGCTGTAGTAGGAATGGCAATAAGCGGGATTCCTTTGGTTCGAACGGCATCAGGGAACAGATAGCTAACGGCTTCTCCGCCCTGATGTACCATCACGGAAAGCAATTTAGCAATATCCATCGGGCTTCCGCCACCCAGTGCAACAATCAGATCGGGCCGGAAATCCTTCACCCGACCGTATAATTTATCAACGAGGCCGGTAGATGGTTCTTTGCTTATTCCTGATTCGATTAATAGTTCAAGCTGGTTGCCCTTCAGTGATTTTACAACAACATCGAGAATTCCGCTTTGTACAATTCCTGTATCGGTAACGATGAGAAGGCGTTTTGCACCGCTTCTTGCAGCAAGCACAGGCAGTTCGCTAAGGGCACCGGGCCATGCATAAAGTTCAGGTATTCGGTAGGTTTGGAGAGGTTTCATGGTAATATCATTAGAGTACATCAGGCAAATTCTGAAACGGCAGGTTCATCATCCTGAAATATATTTTCGGTTTCTAAGGGCACACGAACACGGAATGCGACCCGCTTTTTGTTTATCAGGTGATGAGCGGTAATATTATCAGATGTGATATTCCCTCCCCAGCTTCCGCAGCCAAGAGTTGTTGTTGGCGTAAGGCGGTTATGTCGTGCGCCTCCGCTGCTCGTTGCAGCCGGCTGATTGACAAGCACGCGGCTTGCCTTCATTTTATGAGCAAACTGCAGGGCTGATTCGCGATCGTTGGTGTGAATACTTGCTGTATGCCCGGCGCCCTGGAAATGAAGTAACCGGCTTGCAAATTCAATTGAACGCTCGAAGTCAGGTGTTATGTAAAAGGCAAGAATAGGACTCATTTTCTCTGAGGAAAACGGGTATTCTGAGCCTATGCCTTCGGTTGGAACCAAAAACAGCCGGATATCAATATTTTTAGGAAGCTCAATACCTGCAAAACGAGCAATTTTTTCAGCTGACTGGCCAATTACATTAGGTAGTACGTGCCCGTCTTCACCGAAAGCGGCCTGTTGAAGCAAGAGTTTTTCCCGAACATTGGTAACAAAGGCACCCTGCCTTTTAAATTCGTCCCATACTACGCCGGATATATCCTGACTCACGATTACGGCTTGTTCACTTGCGCAAATTAAGCCATTATCGAAAGTTTTGCTTCGGATAATATCAGCTACTGACTGTTTAATATTAGCGCTTCGGTGAATTACGCACGGAACATTACCTGCTCCGACTCCCAATGAAGGTTTTCCGCTGCTGTAAGCGGCTTTTACCATGCCAGAACCACCGGTTGCAAGAATGTAATTCGAATTATGCATCAGGGTTTGGATGTCTTCCCGGGAGGAATCCATCAGAATCTGAATAGCTCCGGATGGCAGCCCGAGGGCACGCCCGGCTTCTTTCATGAGCTGTACGGTATGTTCCGTTACTTTTTTTGCTCGGGGATGCGGGGCGATGATAATCGGATTACGGGTTTTGATGCAAAACATGGCGTTACTCATAGCTGTTACCGTTGGGTTCGTACACGGTATAATTGCCGCTACAATACCTACCGGCTCGGCTATTGTAAGTAAGCCCTGAACCGGATTGTCTTCAATAATGCCGACCGTTTTCTCATATCGCAAATTGTGATAGATAAGCTCACTTTTCGTTTTGTTTTTTATGATCTTATCTGAAACATTACCCATACCTGTTTCGAGCACGGCTTCTTCTGCAAGCATTTCAGCATTCTCGTGAACTATTTTGGCAAGTGCCTTAACTATTCGGTCAACCTGAACCTGAGTAAAAGACTCCAGTTCTTTAAGTGCTTTATTTGCACGTTCAAGTACAAATTCAATTTCTTCCCGTTTGTTCAAATCCTTTAGTTCCATATCTGATTTAGTTTGGGCAATATTCATCAGTGAAACATTCAGAAGCTATCGGAAGGGTGGGTGACTTAAACCATTTAGCTTATGCCTGATGCATCTGATTGCCGTATAAGGGGTTGATTGTGTTGTTTTGATACTTGCAGAGCAACGGTAATATACAACATAGGTATTAGATTATTGAATAAACTTTCAATTTAAATTGAAAGTTTGAATCTGGAGTAAGCTTAAAACAAAAAACCCCGGCTTCCTGATCGTGAATCGGATCAAAAGCCGGGGTTAAAAAAGTGCGTAAAAAAACTGAGATCAGAAAAGGAGTGAGTTGTTACCTCTTTTTCCTTTTTCGCTGGTTTCAGTTGTGTCGGGCGGGGTAGTTGCTTTTTCTTCGGTTTTAAGGCGGAATCTGGCGGCCTTCTTTTTCTGAGATTCAGAAGGGGCACTGCTCTCGGATTCTCTGTTTAGTTGCTCTTCAAATAAGCTGTTGATATAGCTTATGTTATCGGTGTAAAAGCTGTCGTTTGCGGTTCGGTAGGGTTCTGAAAGTTTATCAGTACTGCCAACGCTACCGTCAATTTTACAAAAGGCACCTTCATCGATTTTGATAATCTTACACTGAACTGTACCGCAGATTTGCGCATTTTCGTGAATATGCACTTTTTCACTTGCCTGTATATTTCCGGCAACTTTACCATATACATGCACTGAGTCAGCAAAAATATTACCGATAACAACTGCCCCTTCAGAAATAACCAGATTCTGCTGACAATAAATATCCAGCATTAATGCGCCTGATATTTTTGAATTTGCGAAAGCAATTAACCGGTTATCTTTAATGAGAGAGTTTCTCCCCAGCATGCAGACATTTTCAAAGTCTGAAAATTCTTTCTCTTCGGGTTTAGGTTTATTTTTTAGCATTATTCCATTTCGTTTAATTGCAGCCTGTAATGCGCCTCAGCAGAAAAATCTGATTTACTGACAAATTTATTTATAATTGAACCACAAGGTTTAGGTTTTAACATTCAGCAGGAAAAGTATATTAAAAAACGCTAAGAGTTTTTTTGTTATAAACAACTGCTGTAAATGCTAAAAGAGGGGCTGTTGAGTCTATAATTTAGGATATTCCTTCGCAAAAAAAAACCTCATGTCACAAAGAACATGAGGCTTTTAATTTTAAAATTCTAATGCTTTCAGCTGTCCTTGAAGAGGCTGATAACAGTTTGAGCGTTACCTATATCTATTCCCACACAAACTGATTTATTACCTTCTGCCATTTCAAATGAATTCAGGCAGTATCCGATGCTTGCCTGAAAAGCAGGGCGCTCAGGAATAAATACCTCAAGAATGGAATCAAATTCTTCTTTGAAGCAATTAACAAGATCTTTGTAATAGGCACCGCCTCCTACAAGAACAAGCGATTCAGCCGTATTAAAATCTTCATCAGACCAATGGTTACGGATCAGCGATGAAATTACTTCATTATAGTAATTTTGAAGGGTCCGTGAACGAACTTCAGTGAGGTCAAGAGGGCGGCGGTTAACTACAATTTTGCCCTTTTGGAAGGCAATATCAAACTGATGTTCGGTGCGCAAACCAAGATAATGGGATTCATTTAATTGGTCCATCGCGCGGTTTATGGCATACCGAAGGCCGCTTCCCGAAGCCATGGTACGTTTAACCATACCATCGGGGGTACTGAGGGCAACTTCAACAGTGCCGTATCCAAGGCTGACAATGAAAAAATTACTCAGCTTTTTTTCGGGTATATCGCGAACAGCTTTATTTGCTGCTTCAATTTCACCTATGATGTTAACATCAGCTATTTCAAGCTGTCTGGTTTTGTACCCATCGCCTCCGGCTGGGCTTGAATCATAAACAATGTTATCAATTCCGGATACGAACTCGATAGCCTGGCGCTTGTTGATGTTTATTGTTGAAAGCGGAAAACCCGTTGTAACTACAAGCGGCTCATGAATAAATTTAGTTGCTACCAGAAGCGCTGCCTTAATAAGAAGCCCGTAATCTGCTTCATTTACATAGCTGTTAATTGCTTTGTGTGGGTTCTTTCCCTCTGTAAGTGCAAGATTACCAATTAAATAATCCGTATTGCCATCCTGGATTTTGAGACCGTTAAGTTCATACCTTGTAACGCCCTTAAGCTGTACACTGTATGCCTCGATAACACTGGGGAATACGACTGATTGGATTTCCATATAATTAATGTGTTGTTTGAATCTAAGCGTTGTCTGCTTCAGTAAAATTAGTGTCAATTATAAAGGAAAAAAAGCTAATAGCAAAACGGTATATTTACTCATACACTTTCTTTTCCGCTATTATTCTAAGCAATAATACGCTTTTTAAACCCACTTTTTTCAAAAACTGTTGACTTCATGCTTTCCGTTTAGTATGTTAACACCGTTAAGCAGTTAACGCTGTTAACTTTCAACTAACGAAAAGAATCAATTTCTCTAATGTCAACTAACATCAGCAATTTCAAAACTGCCGCCGTTCTTGGTGCCGGTGTTATGGGCTCACAGATTGCAGCTCATCTTGCAAATGCAGGTCTAACAGTGTGGCTGCTTGATATGCCCGCTAATGAAGGCAACAAAAATGCCATTGTTCAACAGGCATTCTCCAAAATGCTCAAAATGAAGCCTTCTCCGGTTGTTTCTGATTCGGTAGCAGGCCGCATATTTACCGGCAATTTCGATGATGATATTCAGGTTCTGGCTAAAGCTGACTGGATTATAGAGGTGATTGTCGAGCAGATGGATGCCAAAAAAAGCCTGATGGCCCGTGTTGAAGAGTACGCTAACCCTGGCGCCGTTATCTCTTCGAATACCAGCGGTTTGCCTATTAATGAGATTGCCGCCGATTGTTCTGAGGGTTTCAGGAAGCGCTTTTTAGGTACTCATTTTTTCAATCCGCCGCGATACCTGAAGCTACTTGAGTTGATACCTACCCCTGATACAGACCCGGCCGTTACGGATCGGGTTGCACGGTTTGGTCGTATCCATTTGGGCAAGGGCATTGTTAAGGCCAAGGACACTCCCAATTTTATTGCTAACCGGGTTGGCACCTATTCTATGATGCTCACCTTCGGGTTTCTTCAGAAGGGATATTCTATAGAAGAAATCGATTTGCTCACCGGCCCTTTAACCGGCCGGCCGAAGTCAGCAACTTTCAGAACTGCCGATGTGGTCGGGCTCGATACCCTCACCTATGTTTCCAAAAATCTGTATAAAGCCATTCCTGACGATCCCGACCGCGATGTTTTCAGGGTACCGGATTTACTGCTGAAGCTGGTTGAGCAAAAGGCCCTCGGTGCCAAAACCGGCAGAGGCTTTTATTTTAAAGACGGCAAAGTGATAAAATCGCTCAACCCCGGCACATTTGCTTATGAGCCGCCTAAAGAAATGGACTTAGGGGACTTAAGCAGTATTAAGAAGAATTCGCTTTCGAAACGCTGGGAAATTCTTTTTGGGGAAGAGGGCAGAGCCGGTGATTTCATTCGGGAGCATACCACAAGAATGATTGCCTACGCAATGAACCGTATCCCCGAAAT
The DNA here is from genome assembly GCF_022565315.1 of Cyclonatronum sp. Lineage (NCBI taxonomy): Bacteria > Pseudomonadati > Balneolota > Balneolia > Balneolales > Cyclonatronaceae > Cyclonatronum > Cyclonatronum sp. The sequence goes on from NZ_JAIUMX010000015.1 coordinate 49,792, forward strand.
ATCAGATTATCCGAGAGATGTTGACCTCGCCATTCAGTGGGGCTTCGGCTGGCAGATGGGGCCGTTCGCAGTTTGTGATGCAATTGGCCCGGTCCGCTTTTCTCAGGAAGCCGGCAAGCTTGGCCTTGAGCTGCCGCTGTGGTTCCGCAAAATGCTTGCTGACGGCGATTATTTCTTCTTCAAGAAAAAAGAAAACGGCGCCCTGATGCACTATGTTCCCGGCAGCGGCTATCAGCAGGCTGAAGTGCATTCGGATGAAATCAGCCTCGCATCGGTTAAATCATCCGGAAAAGACAAGGAAGTTTGGAGCAATCCCGAAGCTGCACTGATCGACGCCGGCGACGGCGTGCTCATTTATGAGTTCAGATCAAAAGCCAATACGCTGGGCTTTAACGTAATTAACGGTGTGTTTGAAGCGCTTGAGTTCGTGGAGAAAGGCGACTGGCGCGGGCTCGTAATTGCAAACGACGGCGAGAATTTCTCGGTCGGTGCCAATCTCGGTGAGCTTGCTCAGGCAGGTCTTGCCGGTCAGTTCGATCTGATTGAAAAGGCTGTTCACAATTTTCAGAAAGCAGCACTGGCAATCCGGTATGCACAGAAGCCTGTTGTGAATGCCATTCGTGGCAGGGTACTGGGCGGAGGGGTAGAGCTCACCATGGGCGCTGCTTCCGTTGTAGCCTCAACGGAAACCTACATGGGGCTTGTCGAGCTTGGTGTCGGGCTCATCCCTGCGGGCAGCGGAACCATGACCATGGTTGCACGTGCCGGTGAAGTTGCCCCAACGCAGCACCCATCCCACATACAGCCGTTTCTGCAGAAGGTTTTTGAAACCATTGCAATGGCCAAAGTGGCAACGAGCGGTCAGCAGGCAATCGATCTCGGCTACCTCACCAAAGAACAGACCCGCATCGCCATGAACGACGCCCGCCGGATATACATCGCGAAGGAGGAAGTCATACGGCTTTCCAATCAGAGCTACATTGCGCCGCCTGTGCGGCACCGCGTTTTTGTGCCGGGCAAGCCAGGTTTTGCTCCGCTTCAAAATGCCGCATGGCAAATGCAGCAGGCCGGCTGGATATCCGAATATGATGCTTATCTCGCAACCCGGCTCGCCCACGTGATGTGCGGCGGCGAACTCCTCGGCCCCGAGTACGTGCATGAGGATTACCTCATTGATTTGGAGCGTGAAGTGTTCCTTTCGCTGCTTGGTGAGGAGAAAACGAGGGCGAGAATCGAAAGCATCCTCAAAACCAACAAGCCGCTGCGTAATTAACCACGGTCAAAAACCAAAGAATTTCAAGGAGATATAAAGATGAAAGAAGTTGTACTTGTAAGTTCTGTCCGCACGGCCGTTGGTAAAGCCAAGAAGGGCAGTTTGCGGCACACCCGTCCCGAAGCTTTGGGTGCGGCTGCGGTGAAAGGTGCCATTGAGCGTTTGCCGGGGCTGGATCCCGCCGAAATCGACGATGTGCTTATCGGCTGTGCCATGCCTGAAGGGGAGCAGGGGCTGAATATGGCCCGCGTGATCTCACTTCGTGCAGGCCTGCCCGAATCGGTGCCAGCCGCAACCATCAACCGGTTTTGCTCCTCAGGGCTGCAAACCATCGTGATGGGCGCACAGGCTGTAATGGCCGGCCATGCTGAAGTCGTGATTGCGGGCGGCGCCGAATCAATGACGCTCGTGCCGATGAGCGGCTACCATTTTGCACCCGATCCGTACATGGCCGAGCAT
>NZ_JAIUMX010000016.1:0-51461 GCF_022565315.1 Cyclonatronum sp.
AATTCAACATCCATCATCCTAAAAAATATGTCCCTTTTTTTTATAGCCGCTGAGGCTTTGTGTGAAGGGGAGGAGCTGCGGCCGTTCGCATTCCGTGCCCTCATCCGGCTGCAGGAGGCCGGTGCAGTACTGATCCTTGATGCCGGGGTTCCGGCCGTCATTACCGAACGCCTGCGCCGGGATGCGCTGCAATTTGAGCTGAAACCGGCTGAAGCAGTTGATCTGGAAAGTGCTGGGGATGTCCGCCGTATCGGTGCCTCAGGCGATGGTCTCGTTATCACCACTGCCGGAATTGCGGCTGAGCCGCAAACCGCCGCCGACTGGCAGGTGCTGCTCGAACAGCTGTTGTTCCCGCCCCGTATCGGACGCATCCGCCGCACCACCCGCGAAACCGACATCGAAGTTGAAATCAGGCTCGACGGCAGCGGGAAGCACGAAATCAGCACGGGTCTCGGCTTTTTCGATCACATGCTGGAGCAGATCGCACGGCACGGGGGCGTAGATCTGAAGGTAAGGTGCAAAGGCGACCTGCACATCGACGAACACCACACCATCGAAGACACCGCACTCGCTCTGGGCGATGCCATCTCCGCGGCCCTGGGCGATAAGCGGGGCATCACCCGCTACGCCTCCGTACTGCCGATGGACGAAACCCGCGCCATGACCGCGCTCGACCTTTCCGGCCGGCCGTATCTTGTGTTTGACGTAAGCTTCACCCGCGACAAAGTGGGCGATTTCCCCACCGAAATGGTGAAACATTTTTTTTACTCCCTTGCCATGAACACCAAGAGCACCCTGCATTTTGAAGTGAGCGGCGAGAACGATCATCACAAAATAGAGGCCATGTTTAAGGGCTTTGCAATCGTGCTGAAGCAGTCGGTGAAACGTACCGGCAGCCTCGAAATACCAAGCAGCAAAGGAGTTCTGTAATGATCAGCATCGTCGATTACCGGGCCGGCAACACAGCTTCGGTCTCCAATGCGCTGAAAAGGCTGGGGGCTGACTTCCGGATTACCAACAGCATTGAGGAGCTCGAAGCTTCATCTGGCATCATTTTCCCCGGCGTCGGTCATGCTCAGGCAGCGATGAAGGCGCTGAAAGAGAATGGACTTGACGACTGGCTGCGCGAAACGCCGCTGCCCGTGCTGGGTATCTGTCTCGGTATGCAGCTGCTGTTCGAGCACAGCGTTGAAGGCGATACCGACTGCCTCGGTCTGTTTCCGGGCAAACTGCTGCGCTTCGACGACCAAAGCGCCAAGGTGCCGCACATGGGCTGGAACACCTTTAACGAAATTGAGGCGGATCATCCGCTGATGCAGGGCATCACCCGCGACGATTACTTTTATTATGTGCACAGTTTTTATGCCCCCCCGGCTGCCCAAACCATAGGCAGCTGCAGCTATGCCGGGGTTACCTTCACCTCAGTAGCCGCTGAAGGCAACAAAATGGGGGTACAGTTTCACCCGGAAAAATCGGGTGATGCCGGCGCCCGGCTATTGGCAAACTTCATCAAGTTCACCCGCTGACCGCGGTTACAAACCACAAACAAACCTATGATCCGAATACCCGCTATCGACCTCTATGACGGAAAAATTGTGCGCCTCAGACAGGGCAGCTACGACGAGGTAACCGTTTATGCCGACGATCCGGTCTCCTTTGCGGAGCGACTGAGCGAGCGCGAAGATTTGCCGCGCCTGCACATCGTGGACCTCAACGGTGCCCGCGACGGCCGTTTTGAGAACCTCAGCCTTGTTGAAGCCATCGTGAAGCAAACTCCGCTGCAGGTTCAGATGGGCGGCGGCATCCGGCGCTTTGAGGATGTTGAACGCCTGCTTCTGGCGGGCGTGCATCGGGTGGTGTCGAGCTCCATGGCCGTGAACCGGCCGGAAGAGTGGCTTCGGGCACTTGAAGAATTCGGGCCCGGCCGCTGTATTTTCGGCATGGACCTCAAAGACGGCAAGGTCGCTGTTGGCGGCTGGCTCGAAACCGACAACCGCACCCTCGAAGAGCTGCTCGGCCCCATGCTCAGCTACGGACTCACCGAAGTGCTTTGCACCGATATCGCCCGCGACGGCATGATGACCGGCCCGAACCTGCCCATGTATGCCGGTCTCCAAAAACGCTTTCCCGATCTCAATTTCATCGCGAGCGGGGGCGTTTCTTCCAATGAAGACCTCGCGCAGCTCGATACTGCGGGGCTTTTTGCCTGCGTAATCGGCAAGGCCTGGCTCGAAGGCATCGTGCAGATCTGATGCGTTTGGTTTTTTTAGGGTGATGGGTCCCTGCCCTCAATCAGGTTTTGCTTTAGGCTTCCTCTTCACCCTTTCAGCTGCGCCGGCCTACCCGAAAATTTCCAGTACCTCTGGCGGCATTCCGCTCTCACCGGAAAGAAATCCTCTGATAACATCCTGTTTTTGCAGGAGCAGCGCCGCAAGGTTTCTGGTGCTGATACCGGCACTCCGGATTCGGATTACCGGCGGCGGAGGCCCGTGCAGGTTCAGCAGGTCTATGAAATCAGCATCAAAAGTGACGACGCAGTAGCCGTTATCCCTGCAATGGTGCCATAGCCGGTGATCGGTGGCATCAATGAGGTTATCGGTCTTCACATGCCGTGAATCGGGGAAGGCTTCCTCAATTTTGGACAGAATTCGGAAGGAGATATTCTGGTCGAAAAACAGCTGCATCGGGCGGGCCTTTATACCATAGAAATGCGGCGCTCGCGGGAGGCGGCAAAATGCAGGCAGGCATGTATGGCGGCGGGGCTTAGCTCGGGGAAATCTTCGATGATTTCGGTGATGCTCATGCCGGCGGCGAGGTACCCAAGCACATCATAGACGGAGATGCGCGTACCTTTTATGCAGGGGCGCCCGAAGCGCACAGCGGGGTCTATTTTTATGAATTCGGTGAACATGATTTCTTTGTTTGGGATGTAGGGGAAATCGTTTGTGCTCAGATCGTCGTTAACGGCGAAAAACGGTACATCCTCGCCTGCAACGTTTTCGGTTTCAGGCGACAGCAGCGTTTCGTCTTCGGCAATCATGCGCAGGCTTATGCGCAGTTCTTCTTCAAGAGAGCGGTTATTTTGTGCGGCTCTCACTTTGAGCCTGAGCTTGGTTTCTTCGTCGAGGTTTCGGATGGTTACGCTGGCCATAGTTCTGCCGGTTTGATTCTATTGGTTTCGTTGATTTCAATGTAATCATTTGTTCGAGGTATTTCAAGGCCCTCCAATATTTTTTTTCATTCCTGAAACTATGGTATTGTTACTACTCCGGTTTTATGCTTTCCCCATTTGTTCCAAAAACTGCATGAATTTTTGGACGGCTCTTCCGCGGTGGCTGATGTTGTTCTTTACTTCAGCCATAAGTTCGGCGAAGGTGAGCTGGTATCCTTCAGGCATAAAAACGGGGTCGTAGCCAAAGCCGTTATCTCCGATTGGTGTTTTTGTGATTACCCCCTCACAAAGCCAGTTAAAGAAAAAAGTGCCTGATTCCGACTTGTAAGCTATAACGGTACGGAACCTTGCCGAGCGTTTATCTGTGCTGCCCAGTTCACGAAGGAGCTTGTTTACATTGTCTTCGTAGCTTGCCTGCTCGCCGGCGTACCGGGCCGAATACACGCCCGGTGCTCCGTTGAGGAAATCAACTTCGAGGCCGGTATCATCAGCGAGGGCAGGCAGGCCCGTAGTTTGGTAAAGGTAGTCGGCCTTTTTCCAGGCGTTGCCCTGCAGGGTATCGGCATCTTCAATTACCTCCCGTAAGCCCGGAAAATCTTCTGTTGAAAGAAGCCTGATACCAATTCCGGCGAGGATTTCACGAAGTTCCTTAACTTTATGCTTGTTGGCAGAAGCCAGCACAATGGTATCGGGTTTTGCGAAATCCGGCTTTAGTTCGGGGTCTTTAGTCATTTTATTTTGGCTGGTTATCAGAAAGTATCTTCCCGCTGTACGGGAATTTCCGAAAGGGTGCGGAACTCGGTGTAGCGTTCATTGATTTCAGCAGCCGTTAGGCTTAGCAGACGCTCTGGACCAAATTTCTCTACGCAGAAGCTTGCCATGGCAGAGCCGTAGATAACCGCACGGCGGAAGTTTTCATCAGAGAAGTCGCCTGAGCGGGCAAGCCAGCCGGCAAAGCCGCCAAGAAATGTATCGCCGGCACCGGTTGGGTCGAAAATGTCAACAATAGGGTAGGCGGGTGCAGAAAAGATACTGCCGTTGGTGAACAACAGTGCACCGTGTTCCCCTTTTTTTATGATAAGGGTATCTGGCCCCATACTCCGGATTTTATCAGCGGCTTTCACCAGGTTGGGTTCACCGGATAGCTCACGCGCTTCGGAATCATTAATGATTAGTACATCAACGCGGTTCAGGGTTACTTCGAGGTCTTTGCGGGCACCTTCAATCCAGAAATTCATCGTATCCAGAATTACGAGGTCGGGCGTTTCAATCTGATCAAGAACCTTGTTCTGAAGAGCCGGTGCGATGTTGCCCAGACAAACGACTTTTGCATTCTGGTAGGAAGCCGGAATAACCGGATCGAATTTTTCAAACACATTGAGCTGCGTATCGAGGGTGTCGCGGTTGTTAAGGTCAAAGTGATAGCGACCGCTCCAGAAAAATGTTCTGCCACTGTTGTCGATTTGAAGACCTTCCAGATCGATATCACGGGCTTTTAGCTTGTTGAGGTCTTCTTCGGCGAAATCGTGCCCGACTACGCCCACAAGCTGAAGCGGGCTGTGAAAATAACTGGCGGTGATGGAAATGAAAGTGGCCGATCCGCCGAGAATACGGTCAACTTTTCCGAACGGTGTTTCTATGCCGTCATAGGCAACAGAACCAACAACAAGAATGCTCATAATGATTTTGAATGGTTGAAATGGAAAAACCGGATAACACAAACCGGCCGGATTTAAGTCCTAATAATAATAAATTAAGCCCATTTTAGAGCCGCCGTAAGGTACGCATGAAATACTGCGGTTAAAAGCTAAAAGGAAAGCATCAGGCCGGTTATAAAACCTCTGCGTACAGCTAAAAAAAGAAAATTGAAATAAAGCCATTAAACTATGCCTTACTCACGCCCCCAATCCTTCCTATATTAGTAGTTAAACAAAAAAATATCGATTTGAAGACGTACTACAAAAATTTTACCCACCGTCAGCTTGACTCGCTGATACACAACCGCCTCAGGCTTGCCATTCTTTCTGCAGTGGCTCATTCCGAAGAAGTCGATTTTATGAGCCTTAAAAATGCCGTAAAAACAACCGACGGAAACCTGAGTATTCAGCTGAAGAAGCTGGAAGAGGCAGGTTATATCGCTATCAACAGAAGTGTGCAGATCAGCCGCAAACAGACCAATGTGGCCCTCACTAACAAAGGCTTTAATGCGCTGCAAGAGTATAAGGCGCTTATTCTTGACTGGCTGAATTTATGATCTTTGCTGTGGCATTTCTGGCCTTTGCGGTGCTGCACAGTTTGCTGGCAAGCCGTGCGGTGAAGTCCCGGGTAATCGGGGCCCTGCCTTTTATGCGCTGGTATTACCGCCTGCTTTACAACATGCTTGCTTTGGTTACGTTCGGGCTGGTCTGGTTTTTGGCACCGGTTGAGCATCAGCTCCTGTACCATATTGAACCGCCCGGGCAGTGGCTGATGCACCTCATTCAGCTGGGAGCGCTGGCCGGCCTTTGGCTAAGCCTTCGCCATGCCGGCAGTTCTGCTTTTCTGGGCCTTGTGCAGCTCCGTGACGCCCGACGCTCAGAAACAAACTACGACCTCGATGAGCCTGCATCCGCTCAAATCGCCATTTCAGGACCGTTTCGCTATATGCGGCACCCGTTGTATGTATTCAGTATCATTCTGCTGATAGCCCACCCTATAATGACACTCAAATGGGCGCTGTTTACGCTCTGCTGTATTCTTTACTTTGTGATCGGATCCCGTTTTGAGGAGCGCCGGCTTCTTGCCCGCTTTGGAGATAGTTATGCCGAATACCGGAAACAGGTACCTGCGTTCATTCCGATCATATTGCATAAACTATATTCAAATGAATGAGTTAGCGGATTATCTCAAACACCGGCTACAGCAGCCGCTGCCGGGTTTCACAGCACAGCGAAGGATGGGTCCTGTGCGCCACGACGGCAGCTTCATGCACGACATAACCCCCCCGCATGACTGTAAGCGCAATGCTGTGATGGTTCTTCTGTACAGAGATGAGCAAACCGGAGCCTACCGGCTTATCCTTACTGAGCGCTCTTCTAAAATGCCGAGCCATGCGGGTGAAGTAAGTTGTCCTGGCGGCCGAATGCAGCCCGGCGAGACTACCTTCGAAGCCGCACTTCGTGAGACCGAAGAAGAGGTCGGCCTCAGGCCTTCACGGCTCCATTGGCTCGGAGAGCTGAGTAGTCTGTACATACCGGTTACAAACAATCTCATCTATCCGCATATCAGTTTTGTTGAACAGCCGGGTAAACTCATACCCGACCCGAGGGAGGTGAGCCGTATCTTCACACCAGAGCTTATTTCTCTTACAAAGCCCGAAAACCTTGTACACGAAATCTGGACTTTCGGCGATATCCCAATGACGGTGCCATACTGGACCGTGACCCCTACACCTCTGTGGGGGGCTACAGCTATGATTTTAAGTGAACTGTTAGATATAGTGGCTGGCAAAATAAAATTAGGCTAAATGCTTGTATGCCTTAATTTATTAGTCTATATTCCCAGCTTAATTCAAAGTGAGTAAATCAACCAAAAATGTAACTTATGTCGCATCAACTCGACCTTACGGATATCAAAATTCTGAGGGAGCTTCAAAAGAATGGTCGTGCCCGACGCAATAAACTGGCTGAAATCGTAGGGCTGTCTGTGCCGTCGGTTTCTGAGCGAATGAAAAAACTGGAAGAAAAAAAACTCATAGACGGGTATTTTGCTGTGCTGAACCCGCGGCTATTTGATTACGACATTACGGCCTTTATTTTTGTTCAGGTCGATAATTCATCTTTTTATCCTGCTTTTGTGGAAGCGGCACAGGATGAAGCCGAAGTTCTTGAGTGCCACTCCATAACCGGTGACGGGTCACACTTTCTGAAAATTCGTACCCGGAATACGGAATCTCTGGAGAAGCTTCTTTCCAAAATTCAGACTATGCCGGGTGTTAAAAAAACACGTTCCAATATTGTTCTCTCTACATTCAAAGAAACCCGCGAAATTCCCCTCAGGGAAGAAAACACCTAAGCTAAATTCCGGCTTTTTTTGTCGTTTTCTGTTTCTGTTTTTTTTGTTTTTTGGGGATGTGTCCCTTGCCCAGGTACGCTTTGGGCTTATCCTGAGTCAGGAGCAAAGCCAAACCCTAACACAGCAGGAAATTGAAACTTATCAGAGGCTTGGTTTTACTATTCTGGCGCCTGAGGGGCATTTCGCGCCTGAAATATTTGATTTCTTAAACGGGCTAAACTTTGAGATCTGGCCGGTCTTGCCCCAAAGGTTTCTCATTCGTACAGCACAGGCCACTGATGCAGCCCAACAGATCAGGTGGCTCCGCAGGTTTGAAGCAGTTCCCGGTTTTAACAGCATTATTGCTGGCTGGCATGCTGATCTGAACTCTGCGCGTACGTCCAGACATCTCGCAGGTTTAAGTGAACAGCTAAGAGAGGCGTTCCCTGCTCAGCCACTCTACTTAATCACTAAGGGGGATGATGTGCCGTCCCCAATGCTGCGGCCTGTACCCGATGCAGGCCTTTCTTTACCGACCGCTCCGTTTAAAGGCGCCCCTTTACTGCTTCCGCCCGGGCCTGCTGCCGACGAACATCACTTTTTTGTACAAACTTTACGTGAAGGTATCAGGCTTGGGTACCAGGTTTTTCTCACAGATTATGATAACCTTCAGATTTACCTTGACGACGATTTCAGTGGTCTGGCTCAGATAATAAGCGGATTTCAGAGGAGTCCTAATCCTGCCATTCCGCTGCCTGCTGCCGAACAATACCCCGGTTCAGTTAATTACGGGGTGCTCATTTTGATAGGGTTATGGTTGTCTTTTGCCATACATATGCGGTTTAACCCCAACTACAGCAGAACGGTTGGCCGCTACTTTTTTAACCATTCTTTTTTGGTTGAGGACATCCTCAGGCGGCATATCCTGCTTTCGGGAAGTGTGCTTGTCGTTTTTCTGCAGGCAGCCGTAATGTGGGGTTTGTTCTCCCTCACTTTTATTACTTCGTTTCTGGGAGAGGCCGGAATGCAGGCACTCAGCTGGTACTTCCCGGTAGCAGCAAATGATTGGTTTCTCTTTACTATAGGTTTGGTTTTTGGGGCCTTGTTTAACGGTCTGCTATGGGCATGGCTTATTATAAGCTGTTTCCGACGTGATGTGGTAAGCATGTCGGCTACCCTGTTGTTCTGGCCTATGCATCTCGGGTTATTTCTGCTGCTGGTTCTGCTAACCCTTTCCGGCTCATCTGCCGGATCTGTGGCTGTGCTTGCTGCCGGTGGGGTATTTGTCTTGGTTCAGCTGGGTAGTTTTCTGGTAGCTGCTGCAGCTTTTGGCAGGCAGCCAACCCTACGGCCTGCAGCGCATCTTGGAGTAACTTTTTTATTGTACCTTAGTCTTTTGAGTCTGCTTGCTATGCTGTTTGTGCGAAACAGTACCGTTTATGGTATTATGCAGCTGGCTTTTTGGTTAAATAATTGATTTTCTAAGTCTTGCTGTAGGGATTCGCAATTGTTCGCGGTACTTGGTAACCGTTCGCCGGGCTACACGGAAGCCTTTTTCTTTGAGTATGTCTGTCAGCTTCTGATCGCTGAAGGGCTGATCTTTCGGCTCCAGCTCAATCATTTCAGCGAGAATATTCTTTACTTCAAGATTCGAAACTTCTTCACCTGATTCAGTTGTGATCCCTTCATTGAAAAAATAGCGCAGCTCGTAAACCCCGAATGCGGTCTGAACATATTTCCCGTTCACCACGCGGGAAATGGTTGAAACATCAAGGCTTACGATATCAGCAACATCTTTGAGAATCATCGGTTTCACGTTTTTGCCGCTTTTGAAGAAGCTCTCCTGTATGTTCACAATCGTCTGCATTACGGCAAGCAGGGTCTGCTGCCGCTGATAGAGCATCTCAATAAACCACTTTGCTGATTCAATCTTGCTTTTTAAAAACAGCTGTGCCTCTTTCTGCTCTTTATTTTTTTCCTTCCGGCGGGCCATGTCTGCAATCATCTGCTCGTAGCTTTTGGAAACAATCAGATCGGGCATATTCCGGCGGTTCAGGGTAATCACAAACTCGCCCTGCTGCTCATCATCGGCTGAAGGTTCGTAGTACACCTCAAAGTCAGGTGTGATGAAGTTTCCTGCATCAGCAGCCGCAGTTTCGAAGGAGCCGGGTTTGGGATCGAGCATGCGCAGGCAGTCATACGCATCATGGAAAGCATCTTCCGTGATGCCCATTCTGCGAATGATTTTTTCAAAGTGCTTTTTCTCGAATTCCTCCCAGTGATCAGTGATGATTTTTTTTGCTTCATGAAGTCCGGGTGTGTCACTCCGGAGCATACTAAGCTGAATGTCAAGACATTCCTGAAGGTTGCGTGCGGCAATTCCCGGCGGATCAAGCCGCTGAATGAGCTGCAATACGTGAAGCACCTCATCCGTCGAAACGGGCATCCCATGCTGAAAAGCAATGCCGTCTGCCACGGACGAAATCTCCCGCCGGAAATAGCCGTCATCATCAATAGAGCCCAAAATCTGATCGGCAATCAGCATTTCCTTTTCTGTGAGGTCGAGCATGAGTACCTGCTGTTCCAGTTTTTCCAGTTGTGTTTCCCGGTAGGGCGCGGGGATATCCATCCAGTCGGGTGCATCCGGGTTCCAGGTCGTTGAGGAACTGTAGCCTTCAGAGTTATCGGAATGAAAGGCATCCCAGTCCACATCAAGATCATCATCAACAGCCGGACTGTCGCTTTCGGGTATATCCGGGTCAGCGGCATCTATCTTTTCGTACTCTGAGCCGCCGTCGGTATCATAAACATCCGTACCGGAGTCGATATCCTCAATCGCCGGATTGGTCTCCATTTCTTCCTTAATACGCTGCTCGATATGCTGCGTTGACATCTGCAGCATTTTGATGTACTGTATCTGCTGGGGTGAAAGCTTTTGCTGCTGTGTCTGTACCTGCTTCTGAAACTGCCCCTGTCGCTGTTTTTGTGAAATCATACTGGTATCCCTTTCTCTTGCCGGATGGTGTGGCAGATTTCGAGAAATGTATCGTACCAGATTTCCCCGTACCGCCGTACCAGCGCGTCTTTCAGGTACTCAGCCAGAAAAATACCGTTGGCTTTTGCATGGTCGCAGGCAGGTGAGCACATTTCGGGGATGTACTCGAAATTGACATAATCGATGGCGCCGCTTTCAATAATGCGCAGTGGGAACAAGTGGCAGCTTACGGGCTTGGGCCAGCCAATGCGGCCTTCCATCGCTGCTTTGTGAATGCCGCAGAGGGCGATCCCGGCATCGTCGTATTGTACGAAAACGCACTCTGCGCCGTCTGTGCAGGCAAGCTCCATATCGGTGCCTTCTCCCCAAATCAGGCCTTTTTCGGCTACAACTTCGCGCGCCCGTGGCCGGAGCTCATCTTTCAGCAGCTCCCATGCTTTCCGGAGTACAGCCGTTTCCTGCCTGCGTACTGGTGCTCCTGCATCACCCCGCACACAGCAGGTGCCTTTGCAGGCCGTAAGGTTACAGGCAAACTGAGCGGTTGCAATATCATCAGACAGGTAAACGTGATCGACGCGAAACATAAGCTTTGGTTAATTTTGATTTCCGCCAAGGTACGAAAATTGCAGCTCAGCCGCGGACACGTGCCGCGTTAAAAATCCCAAAATAATCTGTGAAACAGCAGGGGATGGCGCTCATTCGCCGAACAGCTGTGGGTGCAATTCCTTTAAAAACAAAAGGCAGAGTTGTCAGACTCTGCCTTTTTTAGGGGGTTTATGTATCGATTAGAGAATCTTACAGCTGTGCGTCGAGCTGCTTTTTGAGAACTGACTTCGGCACTGCGCCAATGATCTGATCTACAACTTCGCCGTTTTTGAAAATCAGAAGGGCAGGGATGCTGCGAATCTGATATTTCATGGAAACCTGCGGGTTGCTGTCAACATCAACTTTGCCGATTACAGCTTTGCCTTCGTATTCTTTGGAAAGCTCATCAACCAGCGGGCCAACCCGGCGGCAGGGGCCGCACCACTCTGCCCAGAAATCCACAAGTACGGGATGCTCGGCTTGGAGTACAAGCTCGTCAAAGTTGGTGTCGGTGAGTTCTAATGTCGTTTCTGATGCCATGATTTTATTGGTTTTGTGTTTGATTTTGAAAACGCGGTGAAGGGTGAGTTCGTTCCGGTTTCTTTTGTTATTGATAGGTTGAAATTAGCAAGAACTGTGCCGCAATCAGTTAGGGGTGCCATATTCTTTCAGGCTCAGGTCAACCATATCCCTGCCCAGAACTTTTCGGATTTCTTTAATGAGTTCATCGGACGGGTCAACCACAAACTTGCGGGAATTCATAGGCAGATTTCGAATCTGGTCGTTGGTGATGCGTAGCCCCAGGCTTGTATGGCCCTTGTGCTGCTGTAAAATGCCGATGAGGTGCTGAATATCATCTTCGGTTACAAATCTCGTGTCGAGGGTGAGGTTCAGTTTGATACGCCCCTGATTCTTTTCCCGTACGTTCTCAATGCGGTCAACCGTGCGTACTACAATCTGCGGTTCGCCTCGGCGCGTGTCCACGTTTCCTTCAACCATCACGATGGTATCGGTGCTGAGCAGGTTCAGGTACTTGTCGTAGGCTTCGGAAAAGGCAATGGTTTCGATGGTGCCGTTTTCATCTTCGAGCTGGCAGAAAGCCATGGGCCGGCCTTTCTTGTCGCGTACAATCCGCGAGCTTGTGATGATGCCCGCAAGCCGTATGGTATCGCGGTCTTTGCAGTTTTTGATGGAATCGGGGTGAAGGGTGTGCGAGCTGAACAGCCGGATATCCTCCCGGAATTTATCCAGCGGATGACTGCTGAGGAAAAAGCCGATGTGCTCACGTTCGCGCTTGAGGCGCTCCATGTTGGTCCATGCCACGCCTTCGCGCAGCCGCGGCTCGGCCATGTCGCCGCCGCCGGCAGTGCCGTCGCCGAATAGGCTGAACTGATTCCGGTTTTTTTCCTCCTGCTTGCGCACGGCGTAGGTGATGGCATCATCCAGGCTTTCGAGCAGCTGCGCCCGGTTTTTGGTGAAATCGTCCAGCGCCCCGGCCTGAATCAGGCTTTCGATGGTTTTTCGGTTACACGATTTCAGATCGACGCGATAGGTGAAGTCAAAGAGCGATTTGAACGGGCCTTCTTCTTTGCGGGCTTCCACAATCGCCACGACTGCGTTTCCGCCTACACCCTTGATGGCTTCCATACCGTACTGAATGCGGCCGTCTTTCACCACAAATTTACCCGCACCGGTGTTGATGTTCGGCACATCAACCGTGAGCCCGATTGCGCTCGCTTCCTCAATAAAGTGCGATACTTTTTTGATATCACCCATGTTGTGCGTGAGCACCGCCGCCATGAACTCCGCGGGATAATGCGCCTTGAAGTAGGCCGTCTGATAGGCAAGTACGGAGTAGGCCGCGGAGTGCGATTTGTTGAAGCCGTAGCCCGCAAACAACGACATTTTGTCGAAAACTTCTTTGGCAACTTTCTTGTCGTAGCCCAGCCCGATGGCCTGTGAAATGAACTTTTCCTCTTCAAGTACCATCAGCTCGGGCTTCTTCTTGCCCATAATCCGGCGCAAAATGTCGGCTTCGCCCAGCGAGTAGCCGCCCATTTTCTGGGCCACTTTCATGATCTGCTCCTGATAAATCATGATACCGTAGGTCGGCTCAAGGATGCTCCGCAGGTCATCATGCGGATAATCGACCTTTTCTTTTCCGTGCTTCCGGTTGATGTACTGCGGAATGAACTGCATCGGGCCCGGCCGGTACAGCGCGTTCATGGCGATGAGGTCGTCCATTACGGTGGGTTTCAGCTCGCGCAGGTATTTGCGCATGCCGTCGCTCTCAAACTGAAAGGTGCCCACGGTTTCGCCCCGCTGATACAGCTCGTAGGTTTTTTCATCATCAAGGGGGATGTCATCGAGGTCGTATTCCTTCCCGAACGATTCCTTCACGTTTGCGATGGCTGTTTTGAGGATGGAGAGCGTCTTCAGCCCGAGGAAGTCCATCTTCAGCAGGCCGCAATCTTCCGCACTCGGGCCGTCGTACTGTGTGATGACGTCCTTATCCTTCGATAAGGCTACCGGCACGTAATTCGACACCTCTCCGGGTGCGATAATTACGCCCGCCGCGTGGATGCCGGTCTGCCGTGCACAGCCTTCGAGCACCTTCGCGTACTTCATCATCTTGCGGATCTGCTCGTCGGGGTGATTGAACAGGTTCCGGATTTCCTCTGCAGAATCCGGGTTTTTCTCCGGGTCGAGTACTTTCGCGAAGGTATCAAGGCCTGGTTTTTCGGGGAAGAGTTTCGAAATCGCCATTACTTCCGGCAGCGGAACCCGAAGCACGCGGCCTACATCCCGGATGGCTGTTTTCGCCTTCATGGTGCCGTAGGTCACAATCTGAGCCACGTTTTGCCGGCCGTACTGCTCAACCACGTAATCAATCACCTGCTGCCGGCCGTGATCGTCGAAATCGATATCGATATCCGGCGGACTCACGCGCTCGGGGTTCAGGAAGCGCTCAAAAAGCAGGTCGTATTTGAGGGGGTCTATGTTGATGATGCCGATGCAGTAGGCCACGATGCTGCCGGCGGCAGAACCCCGGCCCGGCCCTACGTAAACGCCCCGCCTCCGGGCCTCGGTTGTGAAGCTCTCCACAATAAGGAAGTAGCCCGCAAAGCCCATTTTTTCAATGATTTTGAGCTCGGTTTCAATACGCTCGGTTACCTCCGCTGTGAGTTCTTTGTAGCGGATTTTTGCCCCTTCGTAGCTTTTGTGGCGCAGGAAGTCGTCCATATTTTTGAACGGCTCAGGCACGGGGTAGTGGGGGAGGAGGAGCTCCGACTTCAGCTCGAAGTTCTCCACTTTGTCCGCAATTTCAGCGGTATTGTCGATGCTTTCCGGCACATCCCGGAAGAGCTCAAGCATTTCCTCGGGTGTTTTGAGGTAGAACTCCGGGTTCAGGTTATTGTGGTCGTCTGTAAACCGGAAACGGTTCGGGTCGTTGAGGTCGGCGTTGGTCTGCAGCGCAAGCAGAATGTCGTGGGCTTCGGAGTCTTCGCGGTTCACGTAATGGCTGTCGTTGGTGGCGATCACCTTCACATTGTATTCCTTCGCCCACCTGAGCAGCACGGCGTTACAGGTATCCTGATCGCGCAGGTTGTGCCGCTGAATTTCGATGTAGTAATCCTCTCCAAAAAGATTGAGGTACCATTCAAAAACCTTCCGGCCTTCGTCTTCGCCTTTTTCGACTATGGTTTTGTTGACCTCGCTCGCGATGCAGCAGGTCGTTGCTATAAGCCCTTCGGAATATTTTTCCAGGATTTCCTTGTCGATGCGCGGCTTGTAGTACAGGCCATCCACATAGCCGAGAGAGCAGAGTTTAACCAGATTTTTATAGCCGGTCATGTTTTTGGCCAGCAGCACCTGATGGTAGCGGGTGCGGTTCTCCCGGTCGCCCATACCCGCCGGCGTGATGTAAAACTCAGAGCCGATTATCGGTTTAACGCCTGCCCCTTTGGCTTCCCGCACGAAGGAAGGGACCCCGAACATATTGCCGTGATCGGTGATGGCCATAGCGGGCATCTCCTGCTCTTTGGCTTTTTTTACCAGGTCTTTGATACTCGCAGCCCCGTCGAGCAGGCTGAATTGGGTATGGCAGTGCAGGTGGGAAAATCTGTTCATGAATATGCTGAGTTGATGCCGGTCGGCAAAAAGAGTGAGTTGTTAAAATATTGTTATTCAGTGGTTTGGGTGATGGTCGCTTCGATTAACCAACAATCCTTAAACTAAGCATTCTGCGGCTTGGATGCAGGTACGGTCCGGGTCTTTTACAAACAAAAACCGCACAGCTGCCGGACAGGTCTCTGCTGCTGCGGTGCGCATCACCCTGAAAATATGTGCCCTGTAAAGCGGCGGCGCGGTTTGCGTTGCAGGGACTTTCTTTTTATTTATGGGCTGAATTACCAATGCGGATTAAAATTTCGAAAAAAATGCAAGCTGATTCGGCCTTTCGTGTAGTGAACATCCCCCTGAACCGGGATGATATTGTGGATTTTTTACTCCCGGCTCCGGCCGGCAAAACAGGCGCTAAGGCCGGCATCATTAAGCAGCGGGCCTCCGCTGATGCCGAAGCCCTTTGGGCCAAAATGCTGAAAGAGCAGCCCGGGATGGCTGCGCTGCTAATGCGGGATAACCCGCATGGGTTCGTGCAGCAGCTCACGACCGACCGCCTCGTGCCGGTTGAGCACCTCACCGGGGATGACACCTTCCTGACCCGCAACCTCGGGGGCTGGTCGCCGGTCTGGTTTGGGGTGATGGCCGCCAAATGGTCGGAGGCAGCTTCCGATCCGCTGCTTCGGTACGCGATTACCCTCACGGAGTACGGGCAGGCCGTAAACTGGCTGGGCGCTGACCCGGCCCTGGTCGCCGCCCGCCTCGGTCAGGAGACCGGCTTCGAAACTCCGGAGGAAGTCTGCGCTGCGGTGCTGCGTATGCTGGAGTGGCGCGAAACACGGGGCTTCAACAGCACGACCGAAAACATGACAGCCTGCGCCCTCAGCCTCTACGAAGATATCCGTGATGAAGGCCCGCTCACCCGCCCCGACGGCAAAAAACCGGGCGTGCCGCGGGTAGTTCTGTTGGATGAGCTGCTGGGTCAGCTCGCCCGCATTGAGGAGCGCCGCCGTACCGCGCTCTTTGAGATGGATGCCGAAACGGCCTCAGCCCTGAAAAACTGGCAGGATGAGCTCCTGCGCGAAACCGGCCTTATGCTCATCCTTAAGGCCGAATACATCATGGGCCGCGGCCGCTGCAGCGCGGTAATGATCGCCCCGGAGCTGGGTTGTGTGGTAAAGCAGCCGGGCCCGGAGCCTTTTCACGAAGCGCACCTCGCGGCGGCAACGCACAACGGCAAGCCCGAAAACCGGCCGCGCCTCACGCAGGACGGCGCCCTTGTTACCTCCGCCGGTCGCATCCGCCTGATTTTGGAGGAGGGCCTCATCGAGCGGCTCAACCATCTGTTTCATCATAAGGTGGAGCTTTGTTCCCTGCTTGGCTACATCACCGAGCCCTTTGTTACCGGCCCGACCCTGCAGGAGTACGTGCTCGAGCAGCATGACCGCCTGAGTCCGGAAGTGTATGAATTCATTCAGCTGCATCAGCAGGTGTGTGAGGTGATGGGGGTCGAAAACGGCGACTGGCACGCGGCCAACTTCATCGTTGTGTCCGATAAACCAAATCCGCTCATGCCCGGCATCCCGCTGATGATCCATATCGACTGGGGCGCGGCCCGGGCCCTTACGGCCGGCGAACTCACACACGAAGCCACCGAAGCCCGCTACAATCAGGTCAAAAACATCGCCTTTTCCTATCAGGATGCGCATCTTGCCAAAATAAGCGAACGCCTTCACAACGACCTCGCTCAGTCCGCCGAACGCCGCAGCCGCCTCAGGGCTATGGCCGAAAAAATGGTGAATGCTTAGGATGGCGCACGGATTGGGCGGGTCAGGCCGGATTTGCGCGGTTTTTTTAATCTGATTTTCCGGTAGCCCCGCATTTCTTTCTGAATATTATTGAAGTGTTACTGCGTCTTAGAAGGGGCTTCAATCATAGCTGCAAGTGTTGCCGCACCGAATCGAGCACGCACAGTTTAGTTTCGAGCACGGCTGACTTCAGCCGGGTGCCGTCGTTCTTTTGTGCTTTGATGGCATCGGTGAGCGTGCGGGCGGCCTGATAGCCCATTTCGAAGCCGGAGTGGTGCAGATGGGTGATGTTGGGGTGCAGGTAATAGGGTGCGATGCCATCGCTGATGCCGATGAGGGAGAGCTGCTCCGGGATGCGGATGCCCATGGCGCAGAGCTCGTGGTGGGTGTGCACCATCAGCTCATCCGACATCAGGAAGAGGGCGGTAAGGTCGGGGAAAGCTGCAAGAAAGCGCCGCAGGTTTTGGGAGATTTCAAGAATTTGGGTTACCTCCAGGGTGGGGCAATCGAGCTCGCTGAGGCCGGCCTGATCGAGGGCATGCAGATAGCCGTTTCTTCGGTTTTGGGTGATGCTCAGCGCCGGGTGCCCAAATACGCCCCCAAAGCGCCGATGCCCCTTTTCGAGCAGATGCGCAACGGCCCGCGCCGTCGTGCCGGCACCGTCAATAGTGATGCCCGGTAATTCCTCGGCGCCGCCGGTTTTGTCGAGCAGCAGCACGGGGGTGCCGCTCTGCACAAGCTGCTGCACATGATCGAGGTTCTCGCTTTCCTCGCTCAGGCTCAGCAGGATGCCGTCGGCGCTGAGCTCCGTTGCGTACCACAGCAGCGCCTTCTCCCGCTCGAGCTGATTGTCGGACTGAAACATCATCACCGAAAAACCCCGCTCGGCTGCGGCCGAGTTGATGCCGTACATCATCTCCGGTACAAAGAAAGAGTTGATTTCCGGCAGGATGAGCGCGATGGTTTTGGTGGAGTGGGTCCGGAGGGATTTGGCCTGCAGGTTGGGCCGGTAATGCAGGCGCCGCGCAATGGCTTCTATGCGGGATTTCGTGGCCCCGCTGATGGCACTGTGGTCGGCAAGCGCCCGCGACACCGTGGAGGGCGAAACGCCGGCTTCCCGCGCAATGTCTTTGATCGTTGCCCGGCTCATGAGTTGCCCATAAAACTTGATTTTTGTTGGTAAGTTTCCCCCCCTGAAAATAGCCCGAAGTCCCGTTTTTCCCTAATGCAAACGTTTGCATGAAATTATTTCCATCACAGCCTTCATGCAGATAAATTAAAAGCGCTTTCACAAGGGTGGAAGCTGTATGCTAACACGACCTAATCTGCTACCTGAAACCGCAAACAAGCCTTGCCGGCGGCGGTTTCTGAATCAACTAATGAGGCAAGCCCATGGAATTTGACGTCAGCATTGCGTGGATCGATTATGTGATCATCGCACTCTATTTTGTGTTCATCATCTGGCTGGGACTGTATTTCAAGGACAAAAACAAGAATCAGGACGACTACTTTCTTGCAGGGCGCTCGCTCACCTGGCCCATCATCGGGTTTTCGCTTTTTGCCAGCAATATGGGCAGCATCAGTCTCGTGGGCCTGGCCGAAAGCGGCTACCGTACAGGCTTTGCCAACTTCAGCTATGAGTGGATGGCAACCTTCGTGCTCATTTTGTTTGCCGTGTTTTTCCTGCCGTACTACCTGCGCAACAAAATCTACACCGTGCCCGAGTTTCTCGAGCGCCGCTACGGCAGCTTTGCCCGCTACTATTTTTCGGGCGTTACCATGACTCTCAATGTTTTCGTGGATATCGCCGCCGGCCTCTACGCCGGTGCCGTTGTGGTAAAAATGGCCTTCCCTGAGCTTTCAATCGTTACCATCGTGTGGGGAATTTCCATTTTCGCGGCCTTTTATACGCTGCTGGGCGGTCTCGCTTCGGTGGTGTATTCCGATACGGTTCAGGCCGTGCTGCTGATTGTCAGCTCCATCTTCGTAACCGTGGCCGCCTGGAACATGATCGGCGGCTGGGAGGAAATTACGGCTGGCGTTGCAGCTGCGGGCGTGAGTGCCGATCACCTCAGTATCGTGCGCGGTATCGACGATCCCGATCTGCCCTGGCCCGGTTTGTTCTCCGGGGTGTTCCTGCTGGGCTTCTACTTCTGGATCACGAATCAGTTTATCGCACAACGGGCGCTGGCCGCCAAAGATACGCGTCAGGGGCAGTGGGGTGCGCTCTTCGCAGGTTTCCTCAAGCTCTCAACCCTCTTCATTATGGTGCTGCCCGGCGTGATGGCCCTCATCCTCTACGGCGACAGCATCGAAGCCGTGAACGCCTACCCCGCCCTGATCTTTGATCTCCTTCCGGTCGGTCTGCTCGGTATCACCCTCGCCGGCTTCATCGCAGCCCTCATGAGCAGCGTGGATAGCGGTCTCAACGCCGCCTCGACCCTCTTCACCTTCGATTTCTACAAGAAATTCCGCCCAAATTCCACGCAGGATGACGCCATGCGCGTGGCCAAAATCACCATCATGGTGCTCATGGTTATTTCCGCGCTCTGGGCCCCGCAGATCATCAAATTTGAGTCCTTCTGGGATTACCTGCAAATGGTGCTCTCGTTCATTTGTCCGCCCATTGTGGCCCTGTTCGCTTTCGGCCTGTTCTCGAAGCGCATCAACACACGGGGCGCAAACGCCTCCATTGTAACGGGGGTCACCCTCAGCGCGCTCAGCATCGGCTATCAGTTCTACATCAATATCACCGGCGCCGAAAATGCGCTGCCGCACTACCTGTATCTGGCGGGCTTCATCTTTATTCTGTGCTCGCTCATTCTGGTGGGCGTAAGCCTGCTTACAGGTCCCGACCCGGATAAAGACTGGGAAGTCCTCATCTGGACGCCCAAATTCTTCCACGCCGAAACCGAATCGCTCAGCGACCTTCCGTTTTACTACAACTACCGGTATCAGGCCGTGGCCCTGCTGGTGCTGATTGTAGCCCTGCTCGTCATTTTTTAGGCCGTTCCCGCATTTTGTGGGGGTAACGGGGGATGTGCTCACGGGCGCATCTCCCGCCCCGGGCCTTTTCAGGCAGCAGAGCCTGTTGCCGGTTCCGGCCGCAACAGGCATCCGGCCGGCAGCACCTCCCGAAGGACGCAACAGCCACCGGATCCGACCCGGAAGCCCATCCATCGATAAAAACAAAACAAAACAAAACCTTTTTAGCCATGCCCAAAACAATCGTCGGCCTCGGAGAAGTGCTCACCGATCAGTTTCCGGAGTATGAGAAGCCGGGCGGGGCGCCGGCCAATGTGGTGTACAACCTGGCGCAGCTCGGCAACGAAGCCCTGCTCGTGAGCGCCGTGGGGCAGGATCAAACCGGGCGCATGCTCCGGAGCTTCCTCACCCAAAACGGCCTCGACACCCGCTATGTGCAGGAGTCCGGAAAACCCTCCGGCACGGTGAAGGTCACCTTCAACGGCTCCGAAGCGAGCTACGCCATCACCGAAGATGTGGCCTGGGACGACATCCGCTGGAATCCCGGCCTTCAGGAGCTGGCCGCCCGAACTGATGCCGTCTGCTTTTCTACGCTTTCGCAGCGCGCGGCAACCTCTGCGGCCACCATTGAGCGCTTCCTGCAAAGCGTGCCCTCGGGCTGTTTGCGCGTGCTCGACGTAAATCTGCGTCCGCCGTTTTTCAGCCGGGCCCTGATCGAAAGCTCGTTTCAGCTGGCCGATGTGGTGAAAGTGAACGAGCACGAATACGCCGAAATTGAAGCCCTGCTCGGCAGGGGCGACCTTCGCGGGTTGCTGCTGCACGAATTCGGGCTGAAGCTGCTGATCATCACCCTGGGCAAAAACGGCAGCCGCTGCGTAACCGCCGATACCGACGCGCACTACCCCACACAGCCGATTGATACGAGCAGCGGCGACTCGGTCGGGGTAGGGGATGCCTTCATCGCCTGCGTGATTCATCACCTGCTCAAAGGCAGCCCGATGGACGAAACCATGCGCCGGGCCAACCGCTACGCCGGCCTTGTGGCCGCACAGCAGGGCGCGATGGTACCTATTGAAGAAACACATCTAAACGAAATCCGCTGATGGAAGCCTACTTTTCCGCAAAATCCAGAGAACGCCTGCTGCGCAGCTGCCGCGAGCGGGCGCTTTCCAATTTTAAAGGCCGCCCGAAAGCCGAGCGGGAAGCGCTGCTCTCGCGCTTCGATGTCTTCGCACCGCGCCTCATTGATCAGCTGCACGGCCTTTACCACGATCAGTACGATTTCGGTCTGCACCTGAGCGCGCTCACCGACGTGCTGTGCGAGGCCTGGAAAAGCCGCCCCAAAAAACTACGCGAAACCGACGAAGCCCGCCTCGAAAATTCTGAATGGTTCCGCTCGCACAAAATGGCCGGCGCGGTGTGCTACGTGGATTTGTTCGCCGGCGACCTCAAAGGGGTGGAAGCCAAAATTCCTTACCTGCTGGAACTGGGCATCACCTACCTGCACCTGATGCCGCTGTTTAAATCGCCCGAACAGGAAAACGACGGCGGATATGCCGTGAGCAGCTACCGCGAGGTAAATCCCGCACTGGGCACGGTGAAACAGCTCGAAAAGCTTGCCACAAAACTGGCTGCCAACGGCATTTCGCTGGTACTCGATTTCATCAACAACCACACCTCAGATGAGCACGAGTGGGCTGAGCGCGCCAAAAAAGGCGAGGCAGAGTTTCAGGACTACTACTACATTTTCGACGACCGCCGGATTCCGGATGCTTTTGAGCCCAACCTGCGCGAGATTTTCCCCGAAGTGCGCCGCGGCAACTACAGCTGGCACGAGCCGCCCGGAAAGTGGATTTGGACGACCTTCCACAACTATCAGTGGGACCTCAACTACCGCAACCCGGCCGTTTTTGTGGCGATGGTTCGGGAGATGCTTTTCCTCGCCAATCTCGGTGTGGACTTCCTGCGGCTCGATGCAGTGCCCTTTACCTGGAAAGTGCAGGGTACGGTCTGCGAAAACCTGCCGCAGGCCCATGATATCATCCGCGCACTGAACGCCTGTGCACGCATCGCCGCGCCGGGTCTGCTGTTTAAGTCGGAGGCCATCGTGCACCCCGACGACGTAATTGCCTACGTTGCCCCCGACAAGTGTCAGGTTTCCTACAACCCGACGGTGATGGCGCTGCTGTGGGAAAGCCTGGCTACACGGGAGGTGCGTCTGCTTCGGGAATCGCTCAAATACCGCTTTACCCTGCCCGAGGGCACGGCCTGGATCAACTACGTGCGCAGCCACGACGACATCGGCTGGAGCTTCGCAGATGAAGACGCCGCAACCCTCGGCATTAACGGCTTTGATCACCGCAATTTCCTGAATCAGTTTTACTGCGGCGATTTCCCCGGCACGTTTTCCAAAGGGGTGAAATTTCAGTACAACCCTTCCAACGGCGACATGCGCGTGTGCGGCACAACGGCCTCGCTCGCGGGTCTGGAGCGCGGGCTTGAGATGGAAAACGAGGCCTGGGCAGCCGATGCGGTCGGCCGTATCCTGCTGATGTACGGGCTGTGCATGAGCATTGGCGGCATCCCCCTGCTGTACCTGGGCGATGAAACCGGCACGCTCAACGATTACAGTTACAGCAGCGACCCCGGCAAAAAAGGCGACAACCGCTGGGTACATCGGCCGGCTTTCGACTGGCAGCTCCTCGAGCAGATCCGTGAAGAAAAGGGGCCGCGGGGCCGGCTTTTCAGAGGGCTTAAAAAATTGCTGGGGCTGCGGGCCGAAACCCCGCAGTTTGCGGAAAATGGGGTGCGACTGCTGCAGACGCACCACGCCTCCGTGCTGGCCTTTGAGAAAAGCAACAGCCGCGGCAAGCTGTGCGTCGTTGCCAACTTTTGTGAACATCCGGTAATTGCGCACCTGCCCAACGGTGACAGCCTCATGCCGCACAGAGACCTCATCACCGGCCGCGAATACCCGGAAATCGGACACCTGGATCTCGAACCTTATCAGCTCATGTGGCTGCAGCGGCTTTGAGCTCAGCAGCCGAAGCAGGAAGTATGAAGGAGAATTACTTGAATTTGGTGAAGCTATGCCTTAAGCTGAAAGCTTACCCGATATCACTTAAATGAAAGTTGAAAGCAATGACAGCAGCGAAAACCGCAGATGCAGCAATCAGAACGGAACCCGAGTTCGCGAAGCTCCTCCGGAAACAAAAACAGATGTTTTGGTTTCAGGCGGCTTCCTTTATCTATTTCACCCTTTATGCGGGCTGGCTGCTCACAACGAGCGGCAGCACGGCGATGCTCCTGTTAACCGCAGTACTTCTCGTGAGCCTGACCGTGCTGCTTTATTATTTTTTTATAGCGCAGCACACCGCACTGCTTGCAAGCGGTGATGATGAAAAGCTCACGATTCACTTTACGCCCTTTCATACTGCTGAAATCCGGTATCACGAAATAAGCAGTTACGAATGGAAAGCGAATCAGCTGCAGATACAGGGCGCCGGTGCGGAATACAAGCTTTACATCGGCTGGATGAGCTACAAAGATAACCGCGCGTACCGGACCTGGATTGAGGAAAGGCTCCCTTCGTAATCACAATATTCATAAAATTAAAAACGGTGTTAAGAAACGGAAGCTTGCTGCACAAAGCGTTAAGAAACAAACAGCTGATGAATCCTGCTCTAATTTGCCTCACGAGCCGATTTTACTTGCAGGCGTAGGCTTCAGCTGTTATTTTTGCAAAACTTAAACGTTTCGTTTCCGACTGTTTTCTCATTACATCAACCCATCAGGTTTTATGTCAGGATTGTTTGCTGACCTGAATTCCGGACTCATCTCTCATGAACTACTCATCAGGTAAAAAATCCGCTGTTAATTCTCTTTTGCCCCTGTTTCTGGCAGCGCTTACAGCGGTTCTGTTTTCCTGCTCCTCACCTGAAGAGCCCGGAGATTTCCGCTTTGAGCGGCTCGATCCGCAGCAAACCAACCTGAATTTCACAAATGAGGTAATTGGCACCCCGGAATTTCACATCCTGAATTACCTCTATTTTTATGACGGCGGCGGCGTAGCGGTGGGCGACCTCAACAATAACGGGCTGCCCGATATTTTCCTCACGGCCAACGACGGACCCAACCGCCTGTTCCAAAATCTCGGAGATTACCGCTTTGAGGACATCACCGAGCAGGCCGGCATTATTCATCAGCCGGGCTCGTGGTCAACCGGCGTAACTATGGCCGACATAACCGGCAACGGCTACCTCGATATTTATGTGAGCCATTCGAACTATTTGGTAAAATCCGGCCGCAATCAGCTGTTCATCAATAACGGCGACATGACCTTCACCGAAATGGCGGCCGATTACGGCCTCGATTTTGAAGGCTACTCCACACAGGCCGTCTTTTTTGATTACAACCGCAACGGCCGGCTCGATATGTTCCTGCTCAACCATTCTTTCCACAGCGACCGCACGCACGGTCAGGCCGAGCGGCTGCGGCAGGTTTTTGACCCCAAAGCGGGCGATCGCCTGTTCCGCAACGACGGCGACCGCTTCACCGACGTATCGCAGGAAGCCGGCATCATCAGCAGCGCGCTGGGCTACGGGCTTGGAGTTGCGGTAACGGACATCAACCTGAACGGCTGGCCCGATATTTATGTGGGCAACGATTTCCATGAGGATGATTACCTCTACATCAACAATGGCGACGGCACTTTCACCGAAATGCTGTACTCGGTTTTCGCACATACGAGCCGCTCGAGCATGGGCAACGATATTGCCGACCTCACCAACAACGGTTTTCCGGACGTGTTTTCTCTCGACATGATGTCTGAAGAGTATGAAGTGTACATGACCTCCGGCGGTCCCGACCTGTGGCCGATTGCACAGACCAAGCGGGATTTTGGCTTCGGCTCCAAAAACGCGCGCAACACCCTGCAAATCAACCGCGGCAATGATGCCGACGGGATGCCGGTTTTCAGCGAGATGGCCTTTTCCCTGGGCCTGGCACGTACCGAGTGGAGCTGGGCTGCGCTGCTGGCCGACTTTGACAACAGCGGTTTTAAGGATGTGTTCGTAACCAACGGCATGCCGCACCGCCCGAACGACCTCGACTTTGTTGCCCGGCTGCGCGTGCTGCGGCAACAGGCGAATCCGGGAGATATCGACCGGCTCGAGTTTGAAGCCATCAGCATGATGCCTCCGGTGGTGGTGCCCAACTACATGTACCGGAATTACGGCGGGCTTCAGTTTGAGGATGTGAGTCGCGAATGGGGTTTTGGTCATGCCGTGGTTTCTAATGGCGCAGCATACGCCGATCTAAACAACAGCGGCCGCCTCGATCTGATTGTTAGCAACATCAACGAACCCGCCCGGATTTACCGCAATACAACTGTGGTGGACAGCAGCGCGAACTTTCTGCGCGTGAGCCTGCGCGGCGAAGCGCCCAACACCGGCGGTATCGGCAGCAAAGTAATTTTATATGGCGGCGGACAGATTTTCTATCAGGAGCAGATGCCGACCCGCGGCTTTCAGAGCTCGGTCGATCATCGCCTGCACTTTGGTTTGGGCAGCCTCACCGAAATTGACTCCGTGCTCGTGGTGTGGCCCGACTGGCGCTATCAGACCCTGCGCGGGGTTCAGGGCAATGCGCACATCACCCTACACCAAAACGAAGCCGCCGGACAGTTCGATTTCAGCCGTCTGCACCGCAGTTTTGACGACGCCCGCCTGCGCCCGGCCCCCGCTTCACGGCAGCCGGGTTTTGTGCATGAAGAAAACCGCTTTAACGATTTCAACCGGGAGCCGCTGATGCCCTACAAGCTCTCAACGCAGGGTCCGGCGCTTGCCGTAGCCGACGTTACCGGCAACGGACTCGACGACCTCTACATCGGCGGCGCTTTTCGGCAGCCGGGCCGCCTTTTCCTGCAGCAGTCCGACGGACGCTTTGTGGCCTCACAGACCGAACTTTTTGATCAGAATGCGCTGGGTGAAGACATCAGCGCTCTGTTTTTTGATGCAACAGGAAACGGCCTGCCCGACCTCTACGTGATGACCGGCGGCGGGCAGTTTGTGGATAATGAGGAGGTCCTCACCGACCGGCTCTACATCAATCAGGGCAACGGTCGTTTTACCTATGAGCCTGACCGGCTCCCGCTCATGTTCCTGAACGGAGGCGTTGTGAAGGCCGCCGATTTCACCGGAAACGGCGCTCCGGATTTGTTTATCGGCAGCCGCTCGGTGCCCTGGGCCTACGGATTTTCGCCCGGCAGCTACCTGCTGGCCAACGACGGGCAGGGGAATTTCAGCAACGTAACCGACAGCTGGTACCCCGATCTGCCGGATATCGGCATGGTGACGGATGCGGCCTGGGCCGACCTCACCGGAAACGGACGCCCTGAGCTCATTATCACCGGCGAGTGGATGTCCGTGAAAGTGCTCAGCCCGCAGGACGGACGCATGGCCGACATCACGGCGGAGCTGGGCCTCGGCGGCTTTGGCGGGCTCTGGCAGCATGTGCGGATAGCGGACCTCACCGGAAACGGCGCGCCGGACATCCTGCTCGGGAATTTCGGTACCAACAGCAGGATGGAGGCTTCTCCGGAGCGGCCCTTCCACCTGCTTATCAATGAATTTGGCGACGACGGTCGGGAATCAGCGGTGATGGCGATTGAGCGCAACAACTCACTTTATCCCTTCGACCGGCTGGAGGAACTGCTGCTCGAATTCCCGTTTCTGAATCAGCGGGTGAGCAGCTACCGCGATTTTTCAACCCGTGATTTGTTTCATCTGCTGGGCCGTACGCAGGTGCAGCAGGCCAAGCGGAAAAGCGTGCACCGCCTCGAGTCGGGTGCCTGGCTCAATGACGGAAACGGCCGCTTCAGCTGGCAGGCCTTCCCGATTGAAGCGCAGGCTTTCCCGGTATTCAGCTCAGCCGTTTGGGCCGATGAAAGCGGCCGCACAAACGTGCTGCTGGCCGGCAACCTGCACGCGGTGAAACCCGGAACCGGCGGCAAGCAGGGTGCGGGTCAGGGTCTGCATCTGGTTTATGATGCCGAAAACGGCTTCGAAGTGCTCACCCTTCAGGAAAGCGGCTTCTTCGTGCGCGGCGAAACGCGACACCTCAGTTTCGTGAACGCCGCTCAAAACCGGAAACGCCTCATAGCAGTACGCAACAACGACAGCGCCCTGCTGTTCGACCTGAATTAGATTTTTAATGAGATTCATCACACTTCCTAAAAGACCCGATTATTGATGCATTTGCTACGAATCAGCGCGGTTGTTTTTTTGATGCTGAGCCTGCTCGCGGCCTGCGGCAGTCAGGAACCGGAACGTCCCGGACCAGAGTCAGACGCGTACCTGCGTGCTGTCTCCGATTTTTTTGTGAGTCTTGCTGCCGCCCAAACCGACGAAGCGCGCTTCGCCTTCAATAAAATGAACGATGTGGCACGTGCCTGGCCGCAGGAAGCCGCGGCATGGGCCAATTTGGGCGTGTATGCGATGCGGCAGGGCAACTTCGATCTTGCGGGTCAGCGCATGGAGCAGGCGCGCGAAGCGGCACCGGGGCACCCGGATATTTTGTGGCTTTCGGGCATGTATTACAGCAGGCGCGGGGATGTGGCACAGGCCATCACCTACTTCCGTGAGGCGGCTGAGGCTTCCCCCGAAAACCCGCGCATCTGGTTCTCGCTGTTCACCGAGCTCGAACGGCAGGACGACACCGCCAATTCCGAAGAAATCATGCAGGTGCTGGCGCAGCTCAAGCAGCTGGAGCCCGGCAATCAGGCCGTTTGGTACGAGTCGGCCCGGATCGCCAACCGCAACCGACTGCAGGCAGAGCTTTCAGAAGCGCTCAGCCGGCTCGGCGAACTGCAGCAGGGCTGGGATGATGACGCCCGCGCACAGCTGGAAATGCTCTCAGGTTTTGCAGCGGAAGGCGATTTTTCGGAAATCACCTTCGAACTGGTCTTCCTGCGCAGCATGATTGAACCGACGCCTGTATTTCAGGATGATGTGCTTCGGATTCAGTTTCCGCCTACCGAAGTCGGTTTCCTTATCACGGAGTTTATCTGGCTGCCGCGCCCCGTTTTTCAGGTTGCCGCGCCGGACCTTGGCGTTCGTTTTCATCCGCAGACGCCCGAAAGCTTCTCGCAGGCAAGCCTGCTGAAGGCCGCGACCCTGCTCGAAGAATTTCCGCCCTTCACCGTGCACATTACCGGCGGCGAGCTCGTGCTTGATGCCGAAACCCGCCTGCCGTTTCCCGGCAGCACCGACGGACTGCTGCATCCTGCTGTAATGGCTGAAATTGATTTTAACTACAATTTCCGAAACGATATTGCGCTGGCCGCTGAGGGCGGCTTCCGGCTGTACCGGCAGGAAGAGGACCGAAGTTTCACCGATGTAACAGTCACGCTCGGGCTTCCGGCTGCGGTGCGCAGCGGGAGCTATCACGGTGTCTGGCCCGCTGATGTGGACCTTGACGGCGATCTGGATCTCATCCTCGCGCCTAAAAATGGCGCGGCTTTCGCGCTTATTAATCAGTCAGACGGCACCTTCGGCCGGCTGAATCTTTTCCCGCAGGCGCAGAACGTGCGGGATGTGCGCTGGGCCGATTTCAACGGAGACGGCGCTGCCGACGGCGTTTTTCTTCAGGATGACGGGCGCCTGGTGATGTACAGGAACCTCACGGGCAACGAATTTGTGATGCCCGAAGGCTTCCCGCTGGTTGAGGATGCGGCGGCCATCGCCGTGGGTGACCTCAATGCCAACAGCTACTTCGAAATTGTGTTTGCAACGCAGAACGGTGCCGTCGAAGCCCTTCGGTACGAGCCCCGCTACGACCGCTGGAACCGAATCCGGCTGTTTGATGCGCCCGGAAACACATCCCCCTACACCCCCGCGCGAACCACGCTTTTTGTGGCGGACATCGACAACAACGGAAGCCTTGATGTGGTGCTTTCGACGCCCGAAAACACGCGGGTGCTACTCAGCGACTCCGATTTTGCCTTCACGGCGCTCGAGCTGCCGGATTTTGGCTGGGTGACCTCTGTTTACGATGTGGACGGCAACGAGCGGCTTGATCTGATCGGGGCAACGGCTTCGGGTGAAGCGGTTGAGTGGATGAACAGGGGTACAAAAAATTATAACGCCTACTCGCTGCGGGCCCGCGCCTCGGGGCTTGAGGGGGATGCGCGCATCAACACTTTCGGGATTGGCGGCGAGATGGAAATCCGCTCCGGGCTGCTGTATCAGAAGCAGCTCATCAGCTCGCCCATTGTGCATTTTGGTCTGGGGACTTACGAGGAAGCGGAAATGCTGCGGATCATCTGGCCGAACGGCTCGGTGCAGGCGGAGTTCGCCGAACTTGGGCTCGGCTCCACCATTTTCAACGAGCAGGTGCTCAAGGGGTCCTGCCCGTGGCTGTTCACCAACGACGGGGAGGAGATTCATTTCATCACCGACCTCATCTGGCGCTCGCCCCTCGGGCTGCGCATCAACGCCATGGAAACCGCGGGCGTGATTCAGACTGAAGACCGGGTCCGGATCCCGGCGGGTCTGCTTCAGGAAGTGGACGGGGTGTACGACATCCGCATCACCGCTGAGCTCTGGGAAACGCACTATTTCGATTACATCAGCCTGATTGCGGTCGATCACCCGGCGGGCTCGGAGCTCTTTATTGATGAGCGCTTTGTCTTTCCCGCCCCCGATCTGACCGAACGCCTGCTCACCGTGCCGGTACCGGTAGCGGCGGTGCGCGATATGAACGGACGCGACCTGAGCGAGACGGTTTCGCAGCAGGACGGACAGCACATCGCGCCCTTCCGCAAAACCAAATTTCAGGGACTCGTACAGCCGCACTACATCGAAATCGAGTTGGGCGAATCCGTTGATCGGGGCGAAGGGGAGTGGCTTGTGCTGCAGGGATGGCTTCGGCCGACCGACAGCTCCATCAACCTGATGCTCAGCCAAAGCAGCATTGCGCCCCCGACCGGCCTCCGTATTGAAGTCGCTGACGGCCGCGGCGGCTGGCAGACCCTGCACGAAAACTACGGCATACCGGCGGGCAAGCAAAAAAGCATCCTGCTTGACCTCACGGGAGCTTTCCCCGATGAAAGCGACCGCAGGCTGCGCATGCACACGACCTCTGAAATTTACTGGGATGCGATCCGCAAAGCGGCGCGTTTGCCGGATGCGCAAATGGCGAAGCGCGAACTCACGGCTGAGCGCATGGAACTGCGTTACCGCGGCTTCTCCCGCTGGAATCACGCCGACAGCCTGCTGCCGAACATGCCTAACTATGCCGAAATTACGAGTACGAATCAGCGCTGGCGCGACCTCGAAGGCTTCTACACCCGCTTCGGCGACGTAAGCGAGCTGCTGGCTGAAACCGACGACCGCTACGTAATTATGAACGCAGGCGATGAAATGGTGATTGAATTTGCATCACCCGGCGTTCCGGAGGCCGGCATGCAGCGCAGCTTCATTCTGGTGAATACCGGCTGGGTGAAGGACGGCGATTTCAACACCGAGGCCGGCATGACGGTGCTGCCCCTGCCGTATCACGGGCAGGCCGATTACGAGTACAACCGCGGCGGCCGCCTGCAGGACGACCCCGTTTTTCAGCGCTTCCCCGAAGACTGGGTGAACTTCCACACCCGCTACATCACCCCGGAAGCTTTCCGGGCAGCCCTGCTGCTCAACTCCGATACCCGACGCGAAAACAACTGATGGTATAAGATGAACCGACAAAAAATTGCCCAAATCGGAATTACCGTTTTATTCGTTGGCCTGCTGATGGTCCCCATGGGGATGCGTCAGCTCGACCGCGGTCCGGAAATATTTGAAAACAAAGAAGATGCGATAGCGCGCTACGGATTTTTTCTTGAGGACGTGACTGAGCAGATCGGGGTGAATTTTGTGCATCAGCGTCCGGGTCTTGATGCAAGGCTTGAGCACATCCTGCCGCAGATTTCTTCGGTCGGGGCATCGGTAGCAGTGGCTGACTTCAACAACAACGGACTTCCGGATTTCTACCTTACCAACAGCCTGTTCGGTTCACCCAACGCCCTTTACCGCAACAACGGCGACGGCTCCTTCACCGATGTGGCCGAAGAAATGGGCGTTGCCTTTGTAAATAATGAGGAAAACGGCGTTTCGATGGGATCGGTTTGGGGAGATTTCAACAACTCGGGCTACGAAGACCTGCTGATTTACAAATGGGGCCGGCTGCAGCTTTTCCGGAATGAGAACGGCCTGGGTTTTACGGATGTGACCGCGGAGTCGGGTCTGGCACAGTCCGGCTGGATGAATGCAAACACGGCCGTTTGGCTCGACTACAACGGCAACGGATTTCTTGACTTATTTGTAGGCGGTTATTTCCATGAAGACGTCAATTTCTGGAATCTGGAACATACCCGCATTATGCCGGACAGTTACGAGTACGCGACCAACGGCGGCCGGAATTATCTGTTTGAAAATCAGGGAGACGGCACATTTATTGATGTGACCGAGCAGGCCGGTCTGCTGATTTCCCGGCGCTGGACACTAGCCGCTGCCTCAGCGGATCTGAACCGGTCCGGTTTCCCGGACCTGATGCTGGCCAACGACTACGGCGTTGATGAGCTGTTTCTGAACAACGACGGCACCGGATTTGTGAATGCAGGCGAAACGGCAGGGCTGGGCTTCATCCCCAAAAGCGGCATGAGTGTCGGCTTTGGAGACGTGCTGAATCAGGGTCAGCTGGCAATTTACATCACCAATATTTCAGAAGCCGGAGTGCTGATGCAGGGCAACAATTTGTGGGTGCCTTCGCGGCGCTCAAGCGGGGAGCGGCTGCGCTTCCGCAACCTTGCAAGTAACATGGGCGTTGAAATCGGCGAGTGGGGCTACGGCGGACGCTTCGTGGATCTCAACAACAACGGATTTGTGGATTTGTACGTGGCAAACGGCTACGTTTCCGATACGCCTGACACCGATTACTGGTACGACTACGCCAAAGTGGTCGGGGGCAACCGCGCCATCATTATGGATGCGAATAACTGGCCGGCGATGGAAGGCCGCACTTTTTCGGGCTATCAGTTCAACAAAATCTGGATGAACGACGGGGCAGGCCGCTTCCGGGAAGTAGCCGCAGCGGTGGGAGGGCAGCTTCAGCTCGACAGCCGCTCCGTTGCTTATGCTGACCTGTTCGGAACGGGCTCGCTGGATCTCATAGTGGCGAGTCAGAACGGACCGGTGCGCATTTTTAAGAATCACGTAAACCGGGAACATAACTGGGTCGCGTTCAGTCTTGCAGGCTCGGCAAGTAACCGCAGTGCAATCGGCGCGCAAATTACAATCGAGTGGGAGGGTGGCCGGCACCTGAAAACCGTCAATGCCGGAGATGCTTTCAGTTCTCAGAGTCAGCGTCCGCTGCATTTTGGAATCGGCACAGCAGAAAAAATTGAAAGAGCCGAAATTATCTGGCCTTCAGGTGTAGTTCAAATACTTGATAATCCTGAACTAAACATAACTCACAACATCACGGAACCTGACGTACTTTAAAATATGAGCAACACCGCACTACCCTTACCGCAACAGGGCTTCACCCTTCCCAAAGTTTATGTCGGCCCGCTGCTTATAACCGGAATCCTGCTGGCCGCGCATTTGTCGTTCGGAATTCTGGACTCCTGGCAAAAACTGCTCATGGCGATAGGCTTTAGTTTTCTTACGGAGGCCGTACTGCACTATGCTATGTTTGGCAAAACAAGGGATATGACGAGCGCCTATGTTTCGGGAATAAGTGCCGGGATTCTGGTAAGGTCGCCCTTGTTCTGGCCGTTTGCCCTTTGTGCTGCGATCTCGATTGCTTCGAAATACGTATTCCGGTACAAAGGCCGGCACATCTGGAACCCGACTAACTTCGGAATTGTGATTTTACTGCTCATTGCCTCAGACAGTGCGGCGGTTCTCAGCATTCAGTGGGGAAGCAACATGTGGGCAATGGTTGTAATCTGGGTAGTGGGCCTGGCTACGCTTTGGAAGATCAAGCGCTTTCACATCACATTTGTGTATATGGCGTCTTTTTTGGTATTCGGATATATCCGGAGTCTCTATACCGGGCACAGCTGGGTTGCTGAAATAGCACCGATGACGGGCCCCATGTATCAGTTGTTTGTGTTGTTTATGATGACAGATCCGAGGACAACTCTTTCAACAAGAAACGGAAGAATGCTCGTTGCTTTTCTGATTGCAGCACTGGAAATGGTATTTCGGCTAAATGAAGCCGTTTATGCACCATTTTATGCATTATTCATCATCGGTCCTATTGCGCTTATTGTGGAGGATTTGATTAATGAAAAAAAGAAGAAAAGGTCTGATGCACTTGAATAAGTAGTTTGGATTACTGACTGAAAAAAATTTGTGGTAAAGCAAATATAACTCCAGTTAATAAAACTGTGGCATAGTTATGTCTGAATTTCAGGTTAACGGGGCGGAATATTATCAAACACAGGTTTCCATAAACCGGGGTTCGGAAGTAGTATTTCAGTTTAACTTTTGGGTGTGAGGATTAGCGGCTTCGCTTGTAATTCTCATTCGTAAAACAGTAATCAGTATTTTAATACCGCAGTGAGATTATGAAAGATCACGAGTGTTTATAAAAGCGCTTACATTTATCTTTCATATTAGAATATGCATAATGCAATAATAAGCTTGTGTTATCGAATTAAATATTTGATATTGTTTAATTTAATTATTGCTATATGTGGGGTGTTTCCCTGGTTTTCAGCTTCGTCAAAGGCATTATTGTGCGACTTATTTATTAAAAAAAATTTTTACTAATAGGAAGCGCTTTTATATATTTGCTCTGAGCCTTTGTAAAGGTCACAACGGCTTAACAATGCGTTATGAACTCCATTTTTTGAAAAATGACTGTTTGAGGGAAGTAACGTTATCATGATAAATGTGAACTAATTGTATGGATCATATACCTATGAACAAAGAAAAGCTACAAGTTGCCGGCTTTCAGTGTTCATTTTCGTCAGCTCGTAAGAGTAATCGAAAATGGCTGAGTTTTACCGGCATTACGACTGCGTTTCTTGCTGTGATGTTTCTGTTGTTTGCCTTCCAGGTACCAGCTGCAGAAGCACAACAAAGAGTGCAGGTGTCAGGTGTTGTAACCGATGCCTCAAGCGGTGAAGCGCTTATTGGTGTTACTGTAATTGTGCAGGGGTCTCTCGAAGCAACAGGCACAACAATCGGAACATCAACTAATATCGATGGCGAGTACACACTGAACGTACCCGCAGATCTCAACACGCTGATTTTTTCATCAGTAGGATATCAGACACTATCCGTAAATATTGATGGCAGAACCCGGGTTGATGTTGCTATGAATGCCGATGTTCGTGAGCTTGATAATGTCGTGGTTGTGGGTTATGGTACACAGCGCGAATCTGAGATTACAAGTTCTGTAGCAACTATTACTGCCGCCGACTTTCAAAGTGGTAACATTAACGATGCACAGCAGCTTCTTCAGGGTAAAGTTGCAGGTCTTTCTGTATCCCGGCCCGGTGGTGATCCTAACGCTGATTTCAATATTCGCCTGCGCGGTCTGTCCACCCTTGGTGCCAATCAGTCCCCGCTTATTGTAATTGACGGCATTGCCGGTGCGGACTTGAATACGGTTGACCCGAATGATATCGAATCAATGACTGTACTCAAGGATGCGTCTGCTGCTGCTATTTACGGAACACGCGGCGCTAACGGTGTAATCATTGTAACTACACGCGCCGGTGTTGGTGATCAGCCTATCAGTGTTCAGTACAATGGGCAGGTATCCATTTCAACGGTTGCCAATAAGCTTGATGTACTCTCTGCTGAGCAGTACCGAAATTTCCGTTCTGCTGACCCCGATGCGCTTCCAAACGACCTTGGTCAGGAAACCAATTGGTTTGATGAAGTAACGCAAACCGGTATTACCCACTCACACAGCCTGAATATTTCCGGCGGTAACCGCACAACTACCTATTCAGTTTCCGGAACCTATCGCGATATTCAGTCTATTCAGATTGGCTCAGGCAGGCAGCAACTGAACACCCGCCTCAATCTGACGCATCGTGCTTTGAATGACCGTCTGCGTCTGAATACTACTGTTGCTATTACAGATCGTGATGAGAAGATCGGTCTTGGCGAAGTTTTCCGCTATGCAGCGCTCTTCAATCCAACAGCACCTGTGCGGAATTCAAACGGTTCCTATTTCCAGCAGACTTTCTTTGACTACTTTAATCCGGTAGCTATCAACGAGCAGTCAACTCTCGAAGCCGAATCTTCCAGAATGAATGTTGGCTTCCGTGCTGAGTACATGTTTGATGATTACATTCCGGGCCTTTCAGGTTCTGTTTTCTATGCCCGTCAGTCATTCAGCCGTTTGTATGGCGAGTACTATGAAAAAACAGCCCTTTTCCGCGGTGCTGGTCGTAATGGTCTTGCAATCCGCGAGTCGTTTGATTCAAGAAATGACCTTTTTGAGGGTGTTCTGAACTTCGACCGTTCATTCGGTAACGTTCGTTTTGAAGCCACCGGTGGTTATTCATGGCAGGATTTTCAGGATGACCTGTTCTTTGCTGAAGGCGGTGATTTCATCAATGACAGCTTCGGCTGGAACAACATTTTTGAAGCCCGTGAATTTGGTCGTGGTGAAGGTACAGTTCGTACATTCCGCAATGAAAACCGTTTGATTGGTTTCTTCGGTCGTACCAATTTTGTAATTAATGATACCTACTTCCTTTCTGCTGCAGTACGCCGTGAGGGTTCTTCCCGATTTGGTGTTGACAACAAATGGGGTACCTTCTTTGCTGTAAGCGGGGGTCTTGAAATAACAAACCTGATTTCTATTCAGGGAATAGATCAGCTCAAGGCACGCGTAAGCTACGGTGAAACCGGTACCGATGCGCCGTTTAACGGTCTTTCTCAGCAGCGCTTCAGCTCCGGTTCAGCTTTCCTGGTTGATGGTAATTTTGTTCCGTCTATCGGCCCGGTTACGAACGCTAACCCGGATCTTAAGTGGGAAGTAAAGCGCGAGCTCAACGTTGGAGTTGACTTCGCAATGATGGAATCCCGCCTGCGCGGTTCTCTTGACTTCTACCTGAGCAGCACCGATGACCTCCTGCTGGAGATTAACGTACCTGTGCCGCCAAATCAGGCCCCAACAACCTGGATTAACGCAGCTGAAGTTTCCAACAACGGTTTCGAAGCGGCCATTAGTTACGATGCAATCCGTAGCAGAGATCTTACCTGGACAACAGGTATCACCTTTGCGACAAACACCTCTACACTTGAGCGTTATGCTGCTGGTCGTCAGACCATCGCTAACGTAGGTGCGCCTGGTCTGAATGATACGCCGATGATTCGGGTAGATGAAGGCCGTAAAATTGGTGATATCTGGGGCTGGAAATTCTCCCGTATCGGTGATAATGGCGAATGGCTGTTCGTAACTCCAGACGGTGAAGAGCTGAATACAGACGGCATGCGCGCCCTTGGTGATGCTTCCCGTCAGGTAATCGGAAACGGTCTGCCTGATTTTGAACTCAGCTGGACCAACAACGTCCGTTACCAAAATTGGGATTTCAGTATGTTCTGGCGCGGTGCTTTTGGCCACGATATGGTCAACAGCTTCGATATTTTCCACCGGAACCCCTTCTTTATTACGTCACGTAATGTAATGAGAAGCACACTTGATATCCCTGAGCTTATTGAGTCGCCTCAGTTCTCAAGTTTCCAGGTTGAAGATGCTTCCTTCTTCCGTTTGGAGAATGTAACTATCGGATACACTGTAGCTACATCACCTGAGTCTGTATTCAGAAGCCT
Source organism: Cyclonatronum sp. (assembly GCF_022565315.1). Classification (NCBI taxonomy): domain Bacteria; kingdom Pseudomonadati; phylum Balneolota; class Balneolia; order Balneolales; family Cyclonatronaceae; genus Cyclonatronum; species Cyclonatronum sp. The sequence goes on from NZ_JAIUMX010000016.1 coordinate 36,544, forward strand.
TCGCGTTTACGCATCTGCCAACAATCTGCTGACGCTCACGGGTTACTCCGGTATCGACCCTGACGTACGTTTTGCTGACACAGGTAACACCGACAACGCCGGTCGTGCCGGTGCACCTAATCCGCTGGCACCGGGAATTGAACGCCGCGATCAGTGGTTTACACAAAGGTCATTTGTATTCGGCGTAAGTCTTGGATTCTAAACATCATAAAGAAGTTATATCACTATGAATAAATCATCATTTCTCAAAACATTTTCGATAAGCCTGCTGGCAGTCTGGTTTGGATTTGCCTGTACAGACCTTACTGAAAATATCCCAAGTGAGCTCACAGACGAAACCTTCTTCCAAACGGAAGAAGAGTTTATTGCGGCTCTTGGTGATGCGTACACGACGCTTGCAGCATGGCAAAATCATGGTGGTCTGTTTTCTCTTAATATCGTCTCATCCGATGAAGCGGCTATCCCTGTAAAAGGGGCTGACTGGGATGACGGCGGTATCTGGGTACAGGCTCATCAGCACACTGTTGACAGTGAGCACGGACCAACAAACGGTTCCTGGAACTTTCTGTTCTCAGGCGTGAGCAATACCAACCGCTTGATTTTCCAGTTTGAAAGTGCCGTAGAAGCCGGAACAGCTGATCCCACAATTGCGGAAGCTTTTATCGCTGAGCTCCGTGCAATGCGGGCATTTTACTACTACTTCCTGCTCGATAATTTCGGCAATGTGCCCATTATCGATGACTTCGCGAATACGCCCGCACAGCCTGCCAACAATCCTAATTTTCAGGCTGGCCGTCAGCAGGTATTTGATTTCGTAGAATCCGAGCTTCTTGCTACGGTTAATCTGATTTCAGACAATGCTCGTGGCAGCTACGGTCGCTTCAATAAGTATGCGGCACACTTTCTGCTTGGCAAGCTGTATCTGAATGCGCAGGTCTATACCGGCACAGCCCGATGGGCCGATGCTGAGGCGCAGTTTAGCCAAGTTGTTGATAGTGGTCAGTTTGCGCTGATGGCGAATTTCTTTGATAATTTTGCCACCAACAACTCTGGTTCAACTGAAACCATTTTTGCGATTCCTTACGACTCTGTTTTCCTGCCAGGGTTTAATATGCATCAGATGACGCTTCACTATGCACACCAGCAAACCTTTAACTTCCAGGAACAGCCCTGGAACGGGTACACTACGCTGGCTGCATTTTATGAGTCGTTCGAAGATGATGATGTTCGCCGGCAGGGGTTTCTTTCAGGTCCCCAGTTTGACATTGGCGGTAACCCCCTGATCGACAATGAGATCGCTCCGGGCCACCATCTCACGCTTACACCTGAGATTCAGGCCATTCGCATGACTTCTGCACTTTCCCGTCAGCAGGGTGCACGCTTCAATAAGTTTGAGTACGCAATCGGTGCAACGCCTGACCTGGCTAACGATTTCCCGGTCTTCCGTTTTGCTGATGCTATTCTCTCACTCGCAGAAGCTCAGTACCGTCAGGGTAAGACTTCAGAGGCCCTCATGAATGTTAATATGATTCGTGAGCGTGCTGGTGTTGCTCCGTTTTCCACCCTCAACGACGACAACCTCCTCGCTGAGCGTGGCCGTGAGCTTTACACTGAAATCTGGAGACGTCAGGATCAGATTCGTTTTGCAGGTAACGAAGGTGCTACCCGTTTCAATGATTCATGGTGGGAAAAAGGCGTTTCTCAGTCTTTCAGAAACGTATTCCCGATCCCGTTCAATCAGATTCAGGCCAACTCAAACCTGACTCAGAACCCGGGATACTAATAATCCCCGGATATCTGACGGAAGCATTTTTTTGATGCTGCCGTTAATTCAAAATCACAGAAAGGAAGCGCGGTTTTTTACTGCGTTTCCTTTCTCTTTTTTGTGAAGGGTTTGTTATAATGGCTAAAAGTTGAATCTACTATTCATCCTGCGAAATCACTTTTGATGCTGATTACGCAAAGGTTTTTTTTGTTTAGGTTATGAAGGAAACACGACCAGGTTTTTTCGGTTTATTGCTGAGCCTCCTGCTGCTTCTCGGGTACGCCTGCCAAAGCGCTCCGGAGACGGATTTTTTATTTGAGAAGATGGATAACGAATCTGTTGGCATTCGCTTTGACAATCAGCTGTTTCCTACCGAAGATTTCAACATGTACATCTTTCGTAATTTTTATAACGGAGGAGGGGTAGCTGCGGGCGATCTTTCCGGCAACGGGCTGCCTGATTTATTCTTCACCGGAAACATGGTTTCCAATCGTCTTTACCTCAATCACGGAGATTTTGTGTTTGAGGATGTAACCGAACAGGCTGGGCTGCTTTCCGACGGCTACTGGAGTACCGGCGTAAGTTTTGCCGATGTAAACGGCAACGGCCTCCTCGATATCTTTGTAGCCCGCTCAGGACCGGAAGGCGGGGAGAAGCGGCCGAACCGGCTCTACATCAATAACGGCGACCTCACCTTCACCGAGCAGGCCGCGGAGTGGGGCATAGCCGATACCGGGCTCTCAACCCATGCTGTTTTTTTTGACTACGACGGCGACGGCCTTCCCGATCTGTATCTCGTAAGTAATTCCTTCCATAATCTTGAAAGCTTTGCGGGCGTAACAGCAGAAGCACGTTCGGTTCCCGATCCGCTTGGGGCTTCTAAGCTTTACCGCAACGAGGGCGGTTTTTTCCGGGATGTTACGAATGAAGCCGGTATTTATAGCAGTGCCATCGGCTTTGGCCTGAGTGCGGTCGCGGCTGACATCAACCGGAACGGGCTGCCGGATCTGTACGTAGCTAACGATTTTTTCGAGCGGGACTACCTCTATCTCAACAACGGCGACGGTACCTTCACGGAGAGTCTGGAACAGCTGCTGCCTTCCATCAGCTACAGTTCAATGGGTACCGACATTGCCGACCTCAACAACGACGGATGGCCCGAAATTTATGTTACGGATATGCGGCCGGTCGGGCAGGAGCGCCTCCGCTCAAAAATGACGATCGAAACCCGGGAAGAATACCTGCGTAATTTGGAGCGCGGTTTCCATCATAAATACACCCGAAATACGCTGCAGCTCAATCTTGGCGGCGATCGTTTTGCCGAGATCGGACGTTTCACCGGTACCGAGGCCACCGAATGGAGCTGGGCAACGCTCATGGCAGACTTCAGCCTGAACGGCTTCAACGACCTTTTTGTGGCCAACGGCATTTACAACGACCTGCTCGATCAGGATTACATCGAACTTGTTGCAAACCCCGCCCGCATCCGCGAAATGATCAGAAGCGGTCAGGAGAATGTAATCCTGAATCTGCTCGGCGATATGAGCTCGGTGCCGGTCAGCAACATGATGTTTTCCAATTCCGGCAATCTGAATTTTGAGGAAGTAAGTCGTGAATGGGGGCTGAATCACCCGGCCTTTTCGACCGGCGCAGCCTGGGCCGATCTGAACGGTGACGGGGCCCTGGATCTGGTTGTCAGTAATGTGAACGGGCCTCCTATGATTTACCGAAACAGGGTACGCGAGCTGCACCCGGAGCGTACGTTTTTGCGGATTGATTTAAGGGGTGATACGCCCAACACGCAGGCCCTCGGGGCACAGTTGCATGTTTATGCGGGGGATGATTACTGGTACCGCGAGCATACCCTTCAGCGGGGATTTCAGTCGTCGGTAGAGCCGGGTTTGTTTGTGGGCACGGGTGATGCGGTACGGGCTGATTCCCTTGTGTTGCGCTGGCCCGACGGCCGCACGAGCCGGCTGCGGGATGTCACGCTCCCTGCACGCATCGTGTTGCGGCAGTCAGATAGCAGCAGCCTCGACCCGCCCGCACCCGCCGAAGCCCGTATGCCCGGTCAGGCAGTGCTTGCCGGTTCCGCTACCTGGGAAACTGTGAAAGCAGGTGAAGATTTTGAGCAGCCCCATCAGCCGTTTTCTTACAATGATTTTGAGCGGGAGCAGCTGCTGTTTAAAATGCGCTCAACTGAAGGCATTGCCGCATGTACGGGGCAACTGACGCCGGATGGCCCCTTGGTTGTATATCTCGGCGGGGCACGTAATCAGCCCGGGCTCCTGCTTGCGGAGCAGACCGACGGCACCTTTCGGAATGAGCAGCAGGAGCTGTTCGCTCAAAATCAGCTCTCGGAGGATACTGACTGCCTCTTTTTTGATGCTACCGGCAATGGTGCAGACGATCTTTACGTGGTGAGCGGCGGCGCCTCTTTTTCGGCAACCTCATCGGCACTGCGGGACCGCCTCTACCTGAACGACGGCACCGGAAATTTTGCGCTGACTAACCAAATGCTGCCGTCGTCAGCGCGCTTTGAATCAGGCTCGGTTGTAAAGGCTCATGACTTTACCGGAAACGGCCGCAACGACTTGTTCGTGGGTACGCGCTACCGGCTTTTTGCTTACGGCATGGCTGCATCATCCTATCTGCTTGAAAATATAGGTGATGGCCGCTTTCGGGATGTTACTGAAGCATGGCTGCCGCAGCTGCGCACCGCCGGCATGGTGACAGCTGCGGAATGGGCTGACCTCACCGGAAACGGGCAGCACGAGCTGATCGTCGCCGGCGAATGGATGCCGGTGCGTGTATTTCAGAATACCGGCAGCAGCTTCACGGAAATCACTGCTGAGCTGGGGCTTTATGAAACTTCCGGCTGGTGGACATCCCTCTATATTGCAGATTTGGATGGCGACGGCCGCCCTGACATTATCGGCGGAAATCACGGGCTTAACAGCGTGTTCCGTGCCTCTGCTGAGCGGCCGGTGCAGATGGTGGTTACGGACCTCGACAACAACGGACTGCTCGATCACCTCATCGCTATGCCGGATGCAGGCGGCAACTTTTACCCGCTCGTGCTCCGCCCGGAATTCATGCAGGCGGCGCCGGGTTTTCGGGAGCGCTACCCGACACACGCCGCCTTTGCGGCTGCAAATCTCGAGGCCCTACTCCGTGATGTCCCCGACGACCGGCAGCTGCGCCATAAGGCGGAAATGCTTGCTTCGGTCTGGTTCCGAAACACCGGCAGCGGCTTTGAGGCCGTTCCGCTTCCTGCAGCCGCACAGCTTGGTCCCGTTTACGGCATTGCCTCTGGCGACTTTACCGGCAGCGGCCGTACTGAACTGCTGCTCGGCGGAAACCTGTTCGATGTGAAGCCACAAACCGGGAAATATGATGCCCTTAGCCCGGTCATTCTATTTTATGAACCTGACTGCGGCTGCCTCCAAAGCCTGCCCGCGCACAAAGCCGGCGTAGAAGCCGGGGGCGAAGTCCGCGGGATAAGGCTGTTTCCGGCCCGTGATGACACTTCCGCCCCGGGTTTGCTCATCACAAGATGGGGCGAAAAACCACTGCTTTTCCGGCGCACTGATACTACCTACCCTTAGCATTTATAAACCTTTATTTCGATCTTAATCTGATGCAAAAACTACCTGTTACCAGCTTTCTTTTTAGTTGTGTGCTTTTTTTTCTGATCGCTTTTACTGCGTGCACAGAACCAAAGCCTGTCACTTTCGAATCGCTTGTGGAGGAAGGGCTTCAGTCAGGTGAGCGGCACGACAGCCTGTTTCTTGGATATTATTTCGGAATGAGCCGGCAGGATTTTCAGACTTCAAGCTGGGAAATGAACCGCCGGGGACTCATCAGCGGTCTTACAAAGGTGGAGTATGTAAACAGTGACTGGCTCCCCTTCGAAGCTTACATCGAGTTTTTTCCGGATTTTGAAGACGGGCTTATCTACCGGATTCCGATGGATCTGCACTATCGCGACTGGGCACCGTGGAATCAGGACCGGTTTTCGGATTCACTCGCGGTAGATATTGCCGCATACTTTTCGGAGGTTTATGGGCAGGATTTCCACTGGCTCTATATCCCTGAAGCGAATCGGTCCGGCTGGGTAAGCGTGAGGGGCAATCGCGCGATTTCCGTATGGCGCCGTGATGATATGTTGGTTCGGGTCGTTTTTCGCGATCTCACCGTAAAGCCGGAGACAACGGCTGGGGGGTAAGTGGTTATGGCACAGAAAAAAAGCATCCATGTAAAAGGGACAGCGATTGCTGTGATGAAAAAAAATGAGCTTGACTATATGTCGCTCACCGACATGACGGCAGGTTTCAAAGAAGGAAGCGGTCTGATCGGAAAATGGATTACCAACAAAAATACACTGGAGTATCTGGGCATTTGGGAACAATTGAATAACCCCGATTTTAATTACACCGAATTCGGGGTAATTGAACAGGAAGCCGGTGTGAACCGGTTTATTATGTCAGTTGGTCAGTGGGCTGAAAGAACACGTGCCACCGGGCTAATTGTAAAGGCCGGAAGATATGGAGGCACATACGCCCATAAAGACATTGCTTTTCACTTTGCCATGTGGCTCAGCCCCGAATTTCAAATTTATCTGATTAACGAATTCCAGCGTCTGAAAGAAGAAGAACAAAAGCTGCTGGGCTGGAGTGCAAAACGCGAACTTGCAAAACTTAACTACCATATCCACACAGATGCCATAAAGCACAATCTCATTCCAAAGGTACTAAGCCCCGCTCAGGTTTCCCTCGTGTATGCCTCTGAAGCGGATGTGCTGAATATGGCACTATTTGGAAAAACAGCAAGACAATGGCGGGAAGAAAATCCGGACAAAAAAGGAAACTTGCGTGATTATGCAAGCATGAACGAGTTGATTTGCCTTGCTAATATGGAAAACCTGAATGCTGTATTTATTCAGGAACAAATTCCCCAGGAAGAGCGTCTGTTAAAACTCAATCAGATAGCTATACATCAAATGAAAGTTTTGTTTGATGCTGAAAACAGAAAACTTTTAAAATGATACGGTATGACGGTGCCAGGAATATTTATGGAAATCTTTTAACCGCACAAAACGGGTGTTCAGCCGCCACAAAAAAGTCGCCATTTAGTTTGTTGACCCTCACACCTTACTCCCTTTTCTATGCTATCCAAGTCACACCTTATTTCAGTTTCTTTTCTCCTCAAGGTAGCAGCCTTGTGTATTTTTATGGCCTGCTCCCGGCAGGCTGAGCCGGATGTTGCCCCTGATCCGCTTTTTGAATGGCTGTCGCCGGAAGTGACCGGTATTGATTTTGAAAATCGACTCGAATATTTGTCAAACTTCAATATTTACACCTACCGCAATTTTTATGACGGCGGAGGGGTGGCCGTGGGCGATCTCAGCGGAAACGGTTTGCCGGATATCTATTTCATCAGCAATATGGGGCCCAACCGGCTGTATTTTAATCAGGGGGATTACCGCTTTGTGGATGTGACCGACGAAGCGGGCGTTGCCGGAACCCGGCGGTGGTCAACAGCGGCGGCGCTGGTTGATATCAACGGGAACGGGCTGCTCGATATTTATGTGACCAACTCGGGCAAGCTCGATGATGCAACAAATGAGCTGTTCATCAACAATGGCGACGGAACTTTTACCGAGCGCGCGGCGGAATTCGGTCTGGACGACCCCGGCTTTGGGATTCAGGCCTATTTCTTCGATTATGACGGCGACGGCCTGCCCGATATGTTTCTGATAAATAACGAAGATCAGGCCATTTCTTCTTTCGATCTGAGCAACTTGCAGCGCTACGAGCGGGACTTTCCTGGCGGCGACCGCCTGTTTCGTAATGAAGGCGGCTTTTTTAGGGATGTAACGGAGGAAGCCGGCATCCTGAGCAGCATCATCGGCTTTGCGCTGAGCGCTGCGGTGTCGGACCTGAACCGGAACGGCCTGCCGGATATTTTTGTGGCCAACGATTTCTTCGAGCGCGACTACATTTACATGAACAACGGCGACGGCACCTTTACCGAAGTTGGCGGGGATGAGCGCGTGATCCGGAGCATGAGCGCAGCCTCCATGGGCTCCGATATCGCCGACCTGAACAACAACGGCTGGCCCGATATTTATGTGTCGGATATGCTGCCGTTCAAGGATGAGCGTATCAAAACGGTTACGCTCTTCGAAGACTGGGACCGCTACCGGGAAAAAGTGGAATGGGGCTACGGGCATCAGTTTACGCGGAATGTGCTGCATCTGAATCAGAACGGCACGCATTACAAGGAAGTGAGCAGGCTTACCGGTACGGAGGCGACCGACTGGAGCTGGGCGGTGCTGCTGGCCGATTTCGACCACAATGGCTTCAACGATATTCTGGTAACCAACGGCCTGGTGCAGGACATCACTAATGTAGATTATCTGGGTGAAATTTCTGATCAGGAAACGATGCGGGCGGTGATACGGCAGGAGGGCGTGGATTTTCAGCAGCTGATTGATATGATCCCCTCGCAGAAGGTGCGCAATGTGATGTTTGCCAACAACGGCCGCCTTAATTTTGAGGACATCACCGTGGCATGGGGGCTGGGGGAGCCGACTTTTTCGAGCGGCGCGGCATGGGCCGACCTGAACGGTAACGGCGCCCTCGATCTGGTAATCAGCAATGTGAATCAGCCGTCTCGGATTTACCGCAACCGCGTGAATGAGCTGCACCCGGAGCGAAGCTGGCTTCGGATTGATCTCGAAGGGGAGGGGCACAACACGCAGGCCATCGGGGCGCAGCTTCAGCTGTGGGGCGGGGGGCAGCAGTGGTTTCGGGAGCATTTCCTGCAGCGCGGGTTTCAGTCGAGCGTGGAGCCTGGCTTTTTTGTGGGGCTGGGTGAGCTGAACCGCATCGACTCCCTCGTAGTACGCTGGCCGGACGGGCGGACAAGCCGCATGCAGGATATCGACGTACCGGCCCGGATTTCGCTCTCCCAAAAGCAAGGAGAAAGCCGTGGGGAACCGCTGCCGGGGCCTGCCATAGTTGACCGTGATGCGCACGAAGTTCCCCCCAAAAAATTCGAAAAGCTGGAAAATACCGGGCTTTCGTTCAGGCATCTGCGGCATCCTTACTCGGATTTTCAGCGGGACCGGATGCTGTATCAGATGCGCTCGACGGAGGGGCCGGCGATGTGTACGGGCGATGTGACCGGCAACGGGCTGGATGATGTGTATGCGGGCGGGGCACGAAATCAGGCCGGGCAGCTTTTTTTGCAGGGGGGCGACGGGCGTTTTGAGGCCTCGGGCACGGATTTTTCGGCGCATGCAAGCTCCGAAGATATCGCCTGTTTGTTTTTTGATGCGACAGGCAACGGACTGATGGATTTGTACGTGGTAAGCGGGGGGAACAGCCATGGCTCGGCCTCGGCGGCGCTGCTCGACCGGCTTTACCTGAACCGCGGTAACGGTGAGCTGGTGCACAGCGGTCAGCCGCTGCCGCTGCCCGCGCGGCCGGTGTCTGGCTCGGTGGCCGTGTCTGCCGATTTTACGGGCAATGGCCATGCCGATTTGTTTGTGGGCACGCGGCTTCGGCCTTTTGCGATAGGCGTACCAGCCGATTCGTACCTGCTTGAGGGCGACGGCACCGGGCAGTTCCGCGACGTGACGGCGGATGTGATGCCGGGGCTTACGGCCATCGGCATGGTGACGGATGCGGCCCTCGGAGATGTGACCGGCGACGGCAGGCCGGAGCTGGTAGTGGTGGGCGAGTACATGCATCCGCGGGTGTTTGCGCGGCGCGGGGCGGCCTGGACGGACATCAGCGGCGAGCTGGGGCTGCAGGCGTACACTGGCATCTGGTACAGCGTGCTGCTGGCGGATGTAACCGGCAACGGCCGCCTGGATATTGTGGGCGGGAATCACGGCCTCAACAGCCTGCTGCGCGGCACGCCGGAGCGCCCGCAGCGGATGTGGGTGGGCGATTTTGAGCAGGATGGAATTGTGAATCAGATTCTGGCTATCAATCAGCCGGATGGGGTGTTTCCGCTTATTTTGCGGCACGATCTGCTGGATGAGGTGCCGGGACTGGCGGCGAAGTATCCGGATTATGCGAGCTTCGGCGGACAGCAGGTGACCGACATTTTTACCCGTGATCAGCTGGATGCGGCCATTTTGCTGGAGGCAGCGGAGCTGGGGAGTGTGCTTTTCCGAAACGAAGGGGAGGCGGGTTTCCGGGCGGAGCGGCTTCCGCTTCGGGCGCAGTTCGGGCCGGTGTTCGGGCTGGCAGCGGCGGACCTTACGGGCGACGGGCGCTCAGAGATTTTGCTGGGGGGAAACCTGTTCGAGGTGCGTCCGCAGCAGGGTCCCTACGACGCGCTGCGGGGCACGGTGCTGCGCTTTGATGCGGAGCGCGATCAGCTGCTGGCTTACCCCGCCGATGCTACGGGCTTCGATGTGTTTGGTCAGCTGCGGCAGCTGCGCGTGGTACGCACCTCAGACGGAAGTCTGCGCGTGATAGCCGCGCGCTATGATGATGAGGTTTTGATTTTTGGGGTGGAGTGAGGCGGACAAAATTCAACTTCAAGTTTACTAATTTAGGAATGGTGCCACTTAGCGGTTTTAAAAGCGGGGTGTCGGAACCCGGAACCTTTACTTGGTACTGAACGAGAATCTGAAGTCCCATAAGATGATTATACTTTGCTTCTTAGGCTCAGAGAGTTATTTTTGAAAATCGTCATATAGTTTTTCGCAACCCTTCTACTTATACTTTGAGATTTATGATACTCAGGTTACTTCGTCAAAATGATAATACTTAAACCCATCTTGCTGGTATGGAAACTAAAGAAAAAATAAAAAATCAGCTTGACACTTTATCCGAGGCTGATGCTAAAAAAGTGTATCTGTATATAGAGAAAATAAAGACTAAATCTACAGTTAAAAAAACGATACCCTCTTTTGATTTAAAAGGTAAACTCGACGGAAAAAATATTCGCAGTCTTGCATATGATTAAGGTTCTTATTGATACGAATGTACTGATTTATGCAATTGATCAAAAATCAGTATTTTTTCAAGATGCGAGGGATATCCTTGAAGCTGGAAAATATGAACTATATACTACTTCAAAGAATCTTACTGAGTTTATGGTTGTAGCTACCAAAAATTCAGGTTATGGATTGAATACTGATATAGCCTCAGATATTTTGGAGGACATAACACACAATTTGGAGGTACTATATCCGAACAAAACTTCTTCAACGATTTTGTCTGAGTTAATTCGCAAATACAGTCCCAAAGGCGCAATAATACATGATTTTGAGATTGTTGCCATTGGGATTGCCCATGGGGTAATGAACATTGCGACGTTCAACACTAAGGATTTTACCGGGATAAACGAGGTCAGTCTTATCGGTTCTCCAGACATAGGCTAATTGAGCGGTTTGGGAAAGTGTTGAAAGGAAATTGAGCCAATCTAATGGTGTATTTGCGATTCTAAATCACGTAATCTCCACCGCCGTGTGCGCATACATTTTCTGCCCGGGGGTAAGCAGGCCGGCGATGTTCCAGGGTTTGATGCGATTGCGCATGGTTTCGGTGAAGCGGCGGGATTCATCTTCGGGGAAGCCGGCTGATTCGAGCCGAAGTAAATCATCCCAGGCCGCCCGCACCATGCCTGTGAGCGGAGACTGGAGGGCGTTGAGGAAGGAAGCCGGCCGCTCACCGCGCAGACGGGCCTGCTCGTAGCTAATGGAACAGCAGAAGTAGCAGCTTAGCCAGGCCTCGAACAGATCGGGGTGCCGCCGGGTTTTGTAGCAGCCTGCTACAAGCAGGTCGATGAGCTGTATTTCGCGCATCACGCTGAGGCTGTAGCTTTCCAGTACGTAGTGCCCCGGCTGATGGCCGGGTTTGGTGTCAGCGAAAATGGCCGCGAGCTTTTCTACTGCAGCAAGTGTAATCGCGATACCCGTGCTGTGCATGGGGTCCACAAATCCGGCTGAGTGCGGCAGTGCGGCACTGCGGGGCCCGGTGGCACTTGCGGTAAGCCGCTGCAGCGGTTTGCTTTTGATCATGGCGGCGGGAGGGTCAGCAATTACGGCATCCCCGAAGAGGGTTTTCAGAGAGGGGTAGCGGCCCAGCAGGTACGGCCAAAGTTTTTCATTACTGCTTCGGCAGAGCTGCTTCTGATCTTCGTAGGAGAGCATAAAACCGGCGCTTAGGAGTCCGTCGGAGAAACGAAGCATCCACAACCAGCCTTCATCGAGCAGGTGATGCAGGGCTGCATGATCGGGGTGAAATGGGTAGGCTTTTGTCGGGATGCCGCTTTGTTCCAGCTGCGCTTTCCATTCGGGCACCCCGCGGAAATGGGAGTAAAAAGCCACGGAGCTGGTCTGAAAGCGATAGGCCGAAGGCTTCACGCCCATCATGCTGCTAAGCTGTTCGGATCCCGTAGCATCAATGATGAAGCCGGCTGAGATCTCATGCGTTGACTTGCCGTTTTTCAGGCTCAGGTACCACTGGCCGTTTGGACCGTTTTGAGCAGCCCTTACGATTTCCGTACGGTCGAAGTATGGTACACCCGCTGCAACGGCCTGCTGTACGATAAATTCGTCGAAATGCGGGCGGTACCACTGCGTGTCGGAGGCTTCATCGCTGCTGCTTGCAGCTATAAGCAGGCTGTTGCGGTGCGTTTGGTCGTCGGTGAAGGGCTTCCCGGCCTGATGAAAGTAGTAGCTGAAACCGCGCTTCAGACCAACACGCAGCTCCGGGTGAGCCTGCTTCCAGCTTCCGTAGCGGGAAAGCGGCGTAAGCCAGCTCAGGCCGTAGGTTTTGGCCAGGTCGCGCAGTACCATGTCGGCGATGGGCGTTGAGCTTTCGCCAATGGCAAAGCGCGGATGCGAACTGCGCTCGAGCAGCCAAACATCATGACCCATTTTTTTTAAGATGAGGGCAAGTAATGTGCCCCCAAAACCTGCACCCGCAATTATGATTTCCGCGTGAGCCGGCATTTTTGCAAAAGTTGGAACAGTAGGTCTCATCTTCCCTAACTAAAAAATGATGAGGAAAGTATTTTAATATGTGTGTATTGATAATGCAATCAATATCCTAAAACCTGAAATAGCTGTTTGTTAAAAGAGGTGTGTATCTATAAGCTTGTTTAAACAAATAATTAAAAGATGCGGTGAAGTTAGTTTTTTTTAATCCTGATTCAGCTGATGCAGGTTCAGTTTGTTCATGGCTGACTCCCATTTCTCATAGCTTTCACTGCTGCCCGGCCAAAACGGCCGCACATCCCACAGGTCCGCAAAAACGCGCCCCCGCTGCCAGCTGAGGGCTTCCCGAACGACCGATTCAAGCATGTGCAGGTCCGGGGGGATGTAGGCACCATCTGCTTCGAGCTTTTCCATGTAGCCGTTGCCGGTACGTACGGGGATGATGCTCACGGTTTCGAAACCCGCATCAAAGGCAAAGCGGATGGTATCGAGGCAGGACTGCCGGGTTTCCGCCGGATCGGTGAGCCAGGGCGGGTTTAGCAGGATGAAGCCCCGCAGTGAAATGCCGGTTTCGCGCAGTTTTCGGGCAGCGTGCTCAATATCATCCCCGCTGATTTGCTTGTTGAGCCGGGGCAGCACTTCCGGATGAATGCTTTCGATGCCGATCGCTATTTCCAGCTCTGCATCAAGCAGCTCCTGAAACTGCGCGATTTGCGGACCTGTAATTTTGGGATGATTTTCGGCAATCACCCGCTCGTAGCCGGTGCAGAGCGCCGCGATTTCGGGGTAGTCCGATCGGGGGATGGCTTTGAGGTCGAAAAAATTGCCGTTGTTGTACAGCTTGAGGACCTCTGCTTCCGGCAAGCGATCCAGCGCGTACCGGATTTGCGCCGGGATGGCCCCTTCAGGCGTGGGTTCGTCGAGGGTGTGCTTCCAAAGGTCGCAGAACACGCACTTAAACGGGCACTCCCGGTTGGTGAGGAAAACGGTGTTGACCCGGCGCAGGCGGCCGTCAGGGCCGGGCTCCTGCTCGTGCAGAAAATGATACGGCCGGAAAGGGTCGAGTCCGTTGACCTTTTCCGGCCGTGCCGCAACAATTTCGCGGTTATTTGGCATAGAGCGACTGAAAGTAGAGGCGGTAGGTCATTTCGTTATCGGCGAAAACATCCGCGAAACGGTCGCTGCCTACGGTGCCTTCCTGCATCCGGCGCTTGGGGTTCACCGGCATGTCGATGCCGGTTATAGCTTTCACACCCCGCCGCACGACTTCACCTTTGAGCTGATACAGCCGGTCGTGCTCCCAGTTGGTGAGCTCGATAAAGGGGATGCCCTCAGAAACCTGTATCACATCAGGCAGCGCATACGGGCTGAAGCCGGTGAAGCCAAAATGCCGTGCCGGTGCCCAGGTGCGGACCGCTCCACGGCTCTGACCGCCGCTGTAGGTGAGCGAATGCTTGATTTTATCCACGCCCCAACCCTCATGATACAGCACGGTGTTACCCAGCACGCTGCGGATGGTGAGTTCGGGATTTTCTTCGATGGGGTAGGCTTTGAGGTTTTCGTCGCCGCCGTCGCCGTCGGCCAGGTATTTCCAGTCGGGGTAGCGCTCACGCAGCAGTTTGCAGAGCGCCAGGGTTGTGGTTGCGGCTTCCACATCCCGCATTTTGTAGTCCTCAATTACGCGGATCGCCGCCTTGTAGTCGAGGTCGGCCAGGCTGCCTTCCAGCACTTCATGGAACATGTCCAGCTTCAGCGCTTTGAGGAAGGAGCGTGCCTGCCGGGCATCGGGGCCGTCTTCCACTGAAAGCGTGAAGGCTTTGAGCCGCGCCGGCGACATCCCGAGCCTGAGCATGGTGTGGTACAGCACCAGAAAAACCGAGCCGCTGTCGATGCCGCCCGAAAACAACACGCCGACCGGCTCTTTTTCATCGATGGACTCCAACCATTTATGACACTCATTGGCCATAGCCCCCACATACGCCCGCCCGATTTCATCGAGGTCGGCAGGCAGGGTTTCCCGCTCGGGCACAAAGTAGCGGCTGTAATCGGGGTTCGGATCGGGGCAGCCCACCACCTGAAGCTTCACCACATAGTGCGCGGGTACCATGCGGGTGTAGGCCGGATTGAACTGATGGTGCAGGTCGAGGCTTTTGAGGTATTCATAAATTTCGTCGATCCGCTCGG
>NZ_JAIUMX010000017.1:0-47069 GCF_022565315.1 Cyclonatronum sp.
AAAAGCTTTCCGACCCTGAATGGCAAAGTGAGCCAGTTTACGCTTTTCAGACCGGGAAAATCAGCGTAAAACCAGTAATTATAAAGCGGTGCCGTCAGTACAATATTCCCGTACTTGCATGCTTCAAAAAAACGGTAGGTATTATTTGACTGATGCCCTTCGGGCACAAGAGCAATTTTGGCATCCATCAGGCTTTTTGAATATTCATCTGGGCTAAGGTCGCCGGTAAATCGCCGCACAAGTTTAAAATTAGTTTTCACCTTATTTCTTAAAAAAAGGCGGGTCCACAGCTCATAAAATTTTACCCCTGCTGCGAAAACCAAACGACGCCTGTGTACATTACCGGAGAAGAAAACGTCAACAGGTCTGTCTTCAATGGAAACAATGGCCTGTTCAATTAATGAGCCGTTGTACCCCAAGGGAATCGCAAAGCAGTTTTCAGGAGCATTATCCGGCAGGTAGGGAGTAAAGACAGCTTTTGCCTCACAAATTTCAGCAGGTATCAGATGATTTTCATTAGACAAATAAATCACAATATCCTGTCCTCCGAATGTATACGCATACGGCTTTGACGCGCTAATTACGTACCAGTTATACGTATAAAAATCATCCCACAGTACCAGCTGCTCAAATATGTTGGAAAGATAAACCTGTTCGAAAGGGTGAACCTTGCCGGCAGGCAGAGGTTTGTAGTTCATCTTTACTTTTAAATCTTTTTCCAGCCGGGTGTACCGGTCCAGATAGGAAACATTGTAATCCGTCATATCCGATTTCTTTGAATTAATTAGGTGCGTTGCGAACTGCTTTCAATATTTGGCTACAGTCAGGATTCCGGGCCTACATTCATCAGATGTTGTGAAAACCCGGCAGATCATTGAGTCGGGCATCACAAAAAATCAAATACCCCTGCATTTTTTGCTTTTAGCTCGGGCAGAGTTTTATTGATTTTGGCTTCGATTTCATTTTTGCTGCTTTCAAGCTCGCCAAACAGCTGCAGCACGTACTGCGCGTTCATGTCTTTGTGTTCAACAACAAAATGCTCGAGCTCGAAGAGGGCGAAGAGCTCGCGGTATTTATGGCTCCAGCTGATGGCCATACAGGCAATGCCGAGGCTCAGGGCAAAAATAAGGCTGTGGAAACGGGACGCAATCAAAAGATCAGTTTCCCGGATTACGGCCTTAATTTCTTCTGCTGAGCGATACCCGCTTATCAGGGTGATGTTCTCCTGACCCGAAATAGCGTCGTAAAGTGTTTTGCACAGGTAGGCGTCGTCCCGATCTGCAGAGCCTTCCGGACGGATTTCGTTGGGGATGAGTACGATGTGGTAGCTGTTTTTTAGGCTTTCGATTACATCGAGCAACAGCTTCAGGTACTCGTTTTCACGACCGCGCTCCGGGTATTTTTCGTAGATGCGCATATTGGGCGAAATGCCCAGCACCGGCCGGTCGAGCGGATTTTCGTAACCGCAGCTTTTCAGAATTTCATTACCGTCGAGGGTAGGGATCGGAAAATGGAAAGCAATGTCAGGCAGCAGGTAAACCTCTTTGGCAGGTTTCAGCAGCAGGTTGGCCAGGTAGGTACGGCTCACCTCATCGCGGGCGAAAAAAGTATCGGTGCGGGTGAGCATTTTCCGACAGTTTTCAGCCACCTGATGGTCTTTAAAGCTGCCCCAGGCCTGTGGCATAAAAATATAGGGGGCATCAACCATTTCGCAATAATCCATCACTTTCATGGTCTCAAGCGGCTGAATGTACCCGCCTTTATCGCCGTAGGCAAAGCCGCTTGCATCAATTGCCGTTTTCAGGTTTTTGATTTGGCTGAGCTTTTCAACCGGGGTATAATCGGCGTAAGGCTTAGACTTTAGCCGAAATATTTTCCTCAGTTTGCCGGCTACTTTCCCCAAAAAAACAGACAGGGAGGAACGGTCAACATACAGGGGTACAATGCCCTGAGTGCTGGCAAGTTCAGCTTCGTTTTCGTGGCAAATGGCATAGATTACAGCATTATCATAGCGCTGTAAGATCTGATGCTGCACGGTTTTAAGCATTGCTTCAGCGCCTTTGTTTGTGAAATTGGCACCTACAATCAGAAATGATGGCTTACTCATAGTTTTTTGTTTAACAGTGATTTAACAAGATCAACAATTCCCAGAATCCGCGTTCGCTGCGCCTGCATCGGAAACCAAAGTCCGAAATACAGCAGGCCGTAAAATACAGCATACAGCATAATTCCGGCGAACAGATTAAGCTGGAGGTTTAGTGACACCAGCCAGTACAAGCCGGCTGCTGAAAGTATTGAAATTACAGCAGGTGCCGCAATGGTTTGGAAAAAATCAATAACCCTCACAGGTGTGTCTTTGAAACAGTACATCAAAGAGGGCACGAGAATGACATAATTTACGATGGCATAGCCAATTACAAGGCCGTTCAGGCCGCCATAATAGATCCCGACTACGAAAGCGATGGTAACGAAAACCGCATTCCAAAGGCCCCAGAAGAAAAAGCGTGTGGAGAGGCCGCAGGAAATCATCACCATGCCGCGGGTACTGGCCGTCGGCTGAATAAAGGCCGTGATGGCCAGCAATTTAAAGATGATGGCGGCCTCAACCCAGTTAGGGCCCAGCAGGAAAAGGATGATGTCATCAGCTGTGATGAACAGGAATGCCACTATCGGCATGGAAAAGAATGCAAGCAGAAAAAGATACTGCTCGTAATAATGGCGGTATTTTCCCGGCTGAGTATGAAGCGAGCTCAGGGCCGGGGTCGCAACGGCGTTAAGCGGATCACGGAGCTGCGTGATGGGCAACATCAGCAGCTGATAGGCTTTGGCATACAAGCCAAGCGCATCCGAACCGATGTGCCGGCCAATCAGGATGTTATCCAGATTCCGGGAGAAATAGTTGATCATGTTGAAGCCCGAAATGCCTGCGCCAAAGCCGATAAAATCTTTGATTGAGCGGTCAATACCAGTCCAGTTTGGGCGCCAGTCGCAGCGGAACCATAGCAGCACGGCAGCAATGCCGGGGTTCAGCACGTTTATGGCAACGAGGGCCCAGTATCCGTAGCCGGCGTAGGCCATCCACAGAGCAGGCATAAGGCTGAAAAATGAGGCTGCAATGGTAATTTCTGACAACTCCTTGAATTTCATCTGCCGGCTGAGCAGCGCCTGATGCTGCGTGGAGAGGCCACCAAAAATGGCCGCGAGCGAGTAGTAAAACGTGATGCCAAGCAGCAGCGGCTCATCATAGAACCAAACCAGCAGCGGCCCCATCGCAACTATGGCAACGGCAAGCAGAATACTAACAAAGAAATTGAACCAGAATACCATGCTCACCAGGCGCTGATTCAGCCCGTCCATCTGTATAATGGCCTGCGCCATCCCCAGGTCTTTGAACATGAGGATGAAGCCGGTGAAGGAGGTCACCATGGCAACAAGGCCGTAATCAGCCGGCAGGAGCAGCCGGGCCAGAAAAATGGTCGTTACGATGTTGATGGTAAATGAAAACAGCTGCGCCCCGACCGTTCGCAGGCCTCCTTTTACGGACTTCCCCTTCAGGTCCTCACCGAGATGATCCCGGTCGAACCATTTTTGCATCGGGTCAGGCGCCGGCGGATGCGTCACGAATGATGTTCCGTTTTAGTAATTGATCCGGGGTCTTTTTCTGAGAGAACGGTATCCCGCCTTCAGAATCGGCGTAGCCAACACCGATGCACATCAGCACGCGCTCATCATCGGCAACACCGATCAGGTTTTCCATTTTTTGCTCCAGGTATTCGATATCGGGCCAGTTGATGGTAACTGAACTGAGCCCCAGGGTTTCGAGGGCCAGAACGAAACTCATGGAAAAAAGGCCGCCATCGAGGTAAATCACGTGCCGGTCGCGTTCGCTGAGGTAAGCACTAAGCTTGCCGACCAGCAGAATCATTACGGGGATATTTTCATAAAACGGGCGGATACCCATAGGGATGGAGCCGACCATGTTTTTCATCTGTTCATCGGTGAAAATGCGGAATTCGAACGGCTGCCGGTTACAGGCCGAAGGCGAATATGTTGCCGCCCGTACCGCTTTTTCGATCAGCTCGTAGGGAACTTCTTTTTGCTCAAAATATCGAACGGAACGGCGCTGCTGCGTAAGTTTGAGGAATTGCTCATACGTTACACCGCTCTTAACGCCCTGTGCCCGCTTATAAGGCACATAGTCAACTTTTTTAGGGTCGAAGTCGATTTTGTGCTGAATAGACAGAAACTGCTCATAGGCCGGTTTAATTTCTGCATGTTCTGTATCAACCGCATCAAAATAAGCCTGCAGCACATTGGAAGCCCACTTAAGCAGCTCGGTATCGATATCCCCGCCTGCTGTTACATGATTTGAAAGCACTTCGTAATTTTTCACCGTATCCCCGATGTAATCCCTTGCGAAAACGTTTCGGCGGTTTTTCATAATGAGACCTTTCTCGATGCGGTGAACCTGACGGCGCAGGTGAAAGGCATTCGGCTTCTTTTCCTTCAGGGCCTGCAGGTGCATGTATTTACCCTTCAGCACTTTTTGGTGCTCACGGGAAAAATCACTTGAAAACAGGAAATAATAAAGATCGGCAAGCTTGGGGTGTTTGTGTACAATCGGCAGAAGCCAGTTGTTCTGTACATGAATTTTGATATCGTATAGTGCCATAGAACTGTATCTCTAAGAAATAATAAGGATAGAAATCTAAAATTTGCGGATGCGCTCACCCGATACGTTGGTCACCGCGGCGTTGCCCGAAGCATCGGTTACCAGCTGCGGATTTTCTTTAACATGCCGGCGGCCCAGGTGCCAGAATACGCCCTGCCAGTAGGCTTTAAGCAGGCGGAACTCGCGCTGCATCAACAGTACAAGGGTATTCTTAGGGAAAGCAGCAATCATAAAAAACAGCAGGCTCGACAGAAACTCAAGCCCTTTGGTGTTCCGGCGCATATAGAGCAGGCGGCCGCGCACCATATAGAAAGATTTGATGACCGAATTTTTGCCGACGGTAAGCGACTCTTTGTGGTAAATTTTGGAAGTACCCACATATTTTGCCTTGTAGCCGTGCCGTTTGGTCATTTCGCACCAGTCATGCTCTTCATAGTACAAAAAGAAGATATCGGGCATGAGGCCTACTTTTTCGGCTACTTCCCGCGATACCATCATGGCGGCACCGTGCACGAGCTCGGTATCGCGCACCACATCGTGCTGTCCGTTGTCTTCCTCGCCGTGGCCGCTGTGCCCTTCCCGCATGGTAAACTTATTAATGCCCGGCGTGCCTGCAAACTGAATGATGCGGCGGCGGCCCTCCTCATCAAAGATAATTTTCGGGGAGGCCATACCAAGCTTCGGATCTTTTTGAAACTCAGCCACGAGCGGACCAATAAACCCCGGGTCAACTTCGGTATCGTTGTTCAGGAAGATGAAGTATTCGCCCTTTGCGGCCGCAACGCCGAGATTGTTGGCGCCGGCAAATCCCAGGTTTTCGGAGCTGCGGATGAGTTTCACCTCCGGAAAGCGGCTCTCAATTTCAGCCGGATGCTGCTTCGAGGCATTGTCAACCACGATGATTTCGACATTGGGCCAGCTCACCTGCTTCACCGATTCAATCATCTGAAGGGTATAAGCCAGCCCGTTGAAATTCACGGAAATGATGGATACAAGTGGGTAATCGCTCATTATTTTATTTAATAACTAAGCCTGTTACAGGCTCGCCGTTCAGGGTCTGTTGGGGTTTTTCAAATTGAGGAATTCAAACAAAGACGGCCGCTCGATCAGATGGGGTTCTTCTTCTACCTCTTCTCCGAGATCACGCCTGCGCTGCCGGTCTAATGCAAGCTTATTATCAATTTTCAGGATATTGGTAACTCCCGCGGCACAAAGAAAGAAGATAGCATTAATGGGCGGCGAACCAATGGTTTCCTGCGGATAATTGGTAAGCATTAAGCCGTATAAAACAGCAATCAGCATCAATTGCATGATTTTAAGATCGGGATCTCTGATCTTAAAGTAATTTTTGATGCCCTCATAACCAATCAAAAATAAAAGGGAATTAAAAATGAGCAGGCCAACCCACCCGGCTTCAACAGCCGTACGAACATAACCACTATCGGGCGGAAACTGTGAAAGGGGGGAGTTTGGGGAGAACCGCTGCCCCCACACACCGGTACTGCCCAAACCACCACCAATCGGGTGTGAACGGATAAATGGTTTGATGAATGCCTGATTCATTTGCCTCACTTCAAAAGACGAATCATCACCTGGTTTAAAGGCACTCTGGAACTGCCTGATTCGGTCATTACTGAAAGGTATGTTGATGAAGCTCATAAAAAGAAACCCACCTACAGCCGAAGCAACCAAAATTCTCTTATCTCCTTTAAAAATCACAAAGGTTACAATCGCAATAATCGGTACCACATAGGCAGCTCTGGTTCCTGATACAATCATGCCGTAAAGCATGATAAATGCAGCAAAAACAAAAGCAATCTTAAGCCCGAGGCGTTTCACAGTTCCTGCCATATAAATAGTTGCAACCGCGCTCAGCGACATCAGCACCCCAAACACCATCGGCCCGGAAAAATACGACCAGACCCTCACATTCCCGAACTGATAATACCTTCTGAAACGAACCGGATCTGCTGTAAGCCAGGCCCATTCAAAAGCCATGAGGCCGAAAATATCCTGATAAATACCATAGAGCGCACCAACAAATGCAAGCCCAAGCCACAAATAGATGAGTAATTTGAGGAACGCAATCGAATCGATTGTGTAGAGCAATATGTAGTACAGAATCATTATCGCCGCGATACTGCGGATCGTGTACACCCAGGCTAGCCGGGACTGCGCCCAGGGGTTGGCTACGAGCGCAAGGTTGTACAGAATCCAGATCAATACCAAAATACCGATCGGGTGCCATGCAAAAGACCAGTCGCGTTCGGTTGCCTGTTTTACAATAAGCCCGTAAAGCAGGCCTACAGTAATTGCATCAAATGAAATACCGAAAGGAATTCCCGGAATGAGGCGGGTAACACCAAGCACTGTAAAGAGAAGCACATACAGGAGTATAACCCCGAATTTCAGATTAAAAATAACCCCAAGCCCTACAGGAATACCGATAGCTGCTCCGGCTATTAAAACCATAGGCACCACACCCAGCTTACCGGCAACAACACCCATAAACACAGCTGCCAGAGAAAAGAAAATCAGACCCGCCGTATTTTGAAGCTTTTCGCGAATAATAACTTTATAAAGCCACCATTTGAGAAAGGCAGGCTTGTCTTTATGTTCCGGGGCTTCTTTTCTGGTATCCAGAATAAAATCAGGCATGATGCTTACCAACCCGGTTTAGGGTGAAAACCAAGCGGCACAGCACCAAATCTCCAAAACACAGATCTTCCGGAGGCAGGCAGCATAACAACTGATGCCTGACCGGATTAAGACTAAATATTTCGGATGCCTTACGCATCAATCAAAAAACAACTTTAAAGAAGAATCCTAACGAAAGGGCCGCCGACAGCCCTATTGCTGCAAGCATTCGCAGCCTGTCAATAGCGTCTATTTCCGGCACATTGGTTTTGCTGCCGTCAGTATCTTCTCGTTCGCTTTCTTGTTTAAAGGGTCTGATAATCATGATAAACTACCTCTGTCAGCTTTTTACTCTTTTGAATACACCAATATCAGCCATTACTTCCTCAATAGTAAGTCTTTTTTCATGCGTTGTTTCCATAAATGAGGTATTGGCTTTCTTAATATTCAGCATGGCCAGCAACTGTCGGGAAATGAAAAGCGGTACCGAAAACAGGGCTTTCCAGATTCGGCGGTCAGCCTGTGCCATGTACAGCGACAGCATAAAGGTGAGGCCGAATACGATTACGGAAGCGCTCATGTAGGGTGCAAAGGCAGGAGTGAGGAACCAGCTCAGTAACGCAAGAAAAGCACCGGCCAGCAGCAGCAGAAATAGCGGGGGAGTTGAAATCATTAGGCCGAAGAGCAGGGCGTTAGATGAAAGTTTCTTCACCCCGAATACCGCAAGGGCAAGAGCTTCCTTAAAGTATCCGAACCAGGAATTAATCCAGCGGGTGCGCTGTCGCTGCACCTGAGCAGCCGAGACAACTTTCTCATCATAAAGAATTGCGTTGGGCGCATAGGCAATGATAAAATTCATCATAACCAGGTGATTCTGAAGAATTTTATCCTCAGCTACAATTACCTCGCCTTCAGCAAAGCTTTGCTGGGTTTCATCGAGCAGGCGGCTGTACAGGCTGGTTTCGATGGCCATGCCTGAGCCTGCAATGGTAGCCGAACTACCCAGCCTGAAAGGCGCAAGCCGCTGGGTGATGTGGTAATAGTGTTCACCGGCTGCATCGATACAGGCCATGTTAGTGTTCAGGTTTTTGGCGGTCCGGCGGGTCTGAACGGCCTTATAGCCTTTAAGAAGCGCTGCATTAAGTTCCGCCAGATATTCAGGATGTGCAAGATTATCAGGATCAAAAACAAGCGTGTACGGCAGCTTATCGGCATCAATTTGCGACATAGCCATCCGAAGTGAACTCACTTTAGAATCGAGGGGCTTCTCCGGATAAATGATGCTTAGTTTATCGTTGAAGGGGTCATTTTCTTCGGCTTCACAACGATCGGCTACCAGAAAAATACGATAATTACTGTAGCTCTGCTTTAGCAGGGAATCCACCAGCAAAAAAGCGAATTCTTTTTCCTTATAAGCCGTGATTACGCAGGCAATGCCTGTTTCACCTGAACTGCTGCCCGGTGTTTCAGAAGGAACAGCGCCTGAAGCAAGCGCGGCATCTTCACTGCTAACCGGCATGAGAGAAGAGGTTAAAACAAATAAGAAAGGCAGCAGCAGATAAAAGCAGATACCAATCTGTACAGCCAGAAAAGCATATAGGATTAATTCGAGCATGAGCGTTTCTGTCTTAAATTAAAAGGATGACCGCCTGAACCAGGTTTCCGGAGAGCCGGCTTAAACTCAGTCAATTTTATCAGCGGGCTGATTTAACCGGAAAGCACCTTTGATGTTGCCACGAATGATCTGTTTGAACACACGCCTCGGATAGCTGCGTTTTTTATTTAATTCGCCGTAAACATCTTCAATCTGATTAAGATCAACTTTATTGAGAATACAGCCTTCAAAAGAAATAGGCGCATCGTTGAGTTCAACCACAAGCTCGCGGTCGAGGCCGTTTACCACTTCACCGGCCGCGAAAGAAAGAATGATACTATCGGCAAAAGGCAGCAGCTCACGGGTATTGTTGTGTTTTACCAGCATGGTTGAATCAATTATAACACTGTCGAAACCATCAATTAGGCGTTCAAAGGCAACTTCGAGCTGTGCTTTTGGCGCTATTTCATTGATGGTCAGGTTTGAAATATCACAACCGAGTACGTATATATTTTCATGCGAAGTAGGGCTTATGGCTTGTTCAAGATTTACCTCTCCCCTTAGATACCGCTCGAACATAGGCTCACTCTGGAAGGTTTGTGTAAGTTTATTGCTGAGCATATTTGCATCAACAATCAGAACTTTACGGCTTGTCTGTGCCAGGGCGTAACTGAGCAGAATGGAAAGAAAGGTTTTGCCTGTTTTAGGCTGCGTGCTTGATATAATTAGCCGCCGGCCTTCAGCATAAGGCAGAATATTGCTTCGAAGATGCCTTACCAGCGACAAGGTTGCCTTTATCGTAAGGTTTGAGCTTGATTGCGCAAACATGCCGGGTATATCAAGTTCGTCGTCTTCAAGTACCGGTATGATGCCGAAAACAGGTTTTTCAAGTGCATTAGCCAGCTGCCGTGCGGTTTTAATTGTGAGATCGAAGTACTCAATGATGAATACAGACACAAGGGCAAACCCAAAGCTTCCGGCACCTGCTACCAGAATTATGAGAATTTTTTTCGACGGTAGCGGATTGCGCGGAGGCATGGCACGCTCAATCTGCTCCACCTGAGCCCCGCTGTTCAGGGTTTGCTGCTGGGTGAGGCGGAACTGGTTGAGGCGGTCGAGCATAGAAAGATAGTCGCGCTCAGCGAGGTCAATTTCGCGCACATAAGTATCCTGAATGGCCTCGAGCCGGGCAAACTCCCGGGTGAGGTTAGCCAGCCGGGTGAGTTCAAGCTGGATATTTTCGAGGGCAACTCTGGCCTGCTCTTTATCCAGAGAAAGCAGCATGCGCTGTGTGATGAGCTGTTCCCTTGCTACTCTGGGGTCGGCAATTGCCTGGTTATTCAGGTTAGCAACCGAAACATACTGAAGGTCACGAAGTTCACTTACTTCCTGTTCAAGCTGTTCAGCAAGCCCTGTCTCACCACGAATTACAGCATTCACACGGCGGCGGTTAAGCTCCGACATCTGCCGGCGGGCTGCTGCTATCTGAGCGTTGAGGGCTGCCTGTCTTCCTTCCGTGAAATCACGGCCGGAATTATCACGCAAAACTACGTCAAGACTATCGATTAGGCTTTGGGCACCCCGGAATGTTCGGGTTTCCATTTGCCGCAGGTATTCAAAGTCAGAAATCTGAACGGCAATAGCTTTGGTTTGCTCATACAGGTTAGTAATACTATTGGCAACTTTGAAATTCTGGAGCCGCCTTGAGCGCTCATCGAGCTGAATCTCACGAAGCCTTACCTGTTCAAGGTAGAAATCGATATTAACACCGAGCAACTGATTTTGTTTGTACCGGTAGTATTTGATGAACAAATCAGCCAGTTCATTTGCAATAAAAGCAGACAGGCGCGGATTTTCTGTTTCAACCAGTATTTGTATGTAATCACTTTGGCCAAGCCGCTGAATCCTGCTGCGGTCAGAGATGGTGCCCGGATCGTAACCTTTAGCCGAAAGCAGTTCAAAAACGGTTTGCCCATAGCCCTGCGTGAGATCGAGCGGCTCTGCGGTTTCAATATAGAAAGTGAGCGAATCTATCAGGGCGGCTCTTCTTTCCGGTGATATGGCGTTAAACTCGTCGGAATCCGGCCTGAAACCGCGCCCGGGGTTTCGCAGATCATGCCGCAGCAGTGAAAAAGAAACAAGGCTGATAACCGGCCGAGAGTTTATAAGCTCCATGAAGTTTGCATAGCGAAACGCAATCTGATCCCGGTTGATGCGTGAATCTGTACCCGGCCCGCTCTGACTCTCGATAATGCCACTTGAGATTACCGCTCTTGCACGGTACTCCCCTTCCATATTGCGCACAAAAACATACGTGATCAGCACTGTTACAATTGGTAACAATATGAGCAGCGGCAAATACCGGTAAAGCGTTCTTAAAAATTGAATTACATCCATTTTCTATTCCTCAGCCTCTTCATCGTGTTGTTCTTCGCTGCCATCCGTCTCATTACCGGGCTGAGCACCATCCTGCCCGTTCGTATTGCTCTCAATCAGATCGTCACCAAACACTTCTTCAAAAACCGATGCTATAGGCACACCAATTAGTTCTTCAACAGCAAACCTTGCTTTAAAAAAGTCTGTTCTTGCTGTAATCAGCCTCTGCCGGTCAAGAATAAGATACTCTTCGCCTCGCTGAAGCTGCTCAATATTCAGATCTCCCATCTCAAACCTTTCCCGCACCTGATTTACAACTGCTTGTGAGTTTTCCACTGCTTCCAGAAACAGCTGGTATAATTCAGCACTTAGCAGAAAAAAAGAATAGCGCTGAATAATTTCATTATTCATACGCTTGCGTTGTACCTCCAGCTCATACCGGTACACATCACGCTCTGATATTGCCATTCTTATACGTCCCGGAGTTCTTGCGAGCCGGCCAAGATTTATATTAAAGGCAATACCTGCCCGGTTAAAAAGATCAGGGCCGCCCTGATCCTGAAGCTGTTCGGGATAAAAGTTATAGGTAAATGTGAAGGCATCGAGCCATTCGAGCCTGGCATTACGCACCCCATAACTTGAACGTACAACAAGAGCTTCGGCAACTCTGTTGGATTCATGATTTTCCCAAGCAAGCTGTTGCAAACGTGCCACAAGTCTGGGATCATCCCCCCGTTCAACTTCCGTGCGAACATTGAGCGCCTGCCCGTGTGTTTGCATCGGTTGCAGAAATACAATAAGTGCACCCATCAGAAATAGCAAGGTAAAAGAACTTACCATTGCATTGCGGGCACTAACAGGGAAAATCATTTTAATCTTAATTGTATATGTAGAAAATAGCTTATAGCGACAATACCTGACGATACAGCCCTAAAGTACCAAGGGCTGTCTGTTTCCATGAAAAGCGGCCTGCATTTTCTTTTCCGTCAGCTATGAGCTGAAGCCTCAGCTTCTGATCGCGAAGCACTCTAATCGCATTATCGGCAATTTCATTAAAATTGCGGGGGTCAACAAGCAATGCTTTTGGCCCGGCAACTTCCGGCATGGAAGAAGTATTCGATGTAATTAAAGCAGCACCGCAAGCCTGAGCTTCGATAATAGGTATTCCGAAGCTTTCTCTGAGTGAAGGGTACAAAAACAACGCGGAAGATGTGTAAATAGCTGGCAGGTCCGTATTTTTAATATAGCCGGGCAGCACAAATCTTGATTCGAGTTCGGTGGCATTTTGCTCCTTCAGCATGGTCTTGAGCCGCACGAGATCGTAATCAGCAATTACCATGTAAAGGTTTTCGGGCCCCTCCCTTAATATCCTCAGAGATGCTTTGAGTACGTTAGGGAGATTTTTTTTAGGATCCGTATTTCCGAGAAAGAAAACGAAGTTGTCCGGAAGGTTGTATAATTCTTTAACCCGCCGGATTTCTGCTGCATCACTTTCCTGAAAAAAACGGTCAGAAATGCCGTTATAAACAACATTGACCTTTGTATCGGGGCCAAAATGCTGAAGGATTCGTTTTTTTTCAAACTCTGAAACTGTGATTAGTGCACTCGCTTTCGGTACAACACGGGGAACATTCCACTTTCTGTAAAGTGTACCGAGTTTCTGATACCAGGTAGCCCCTTTTACGCCCCCCTTCTCAAGATAAATGATATCATGGAGGGTTATAATCAGAGGTACTGCTGGGCTAACGGGTGCAGTATTACTTGTGGTATGCAGCAGATCAATCTTGTATTTGTTTAAAGCAGCGGGCAGGGCAACCTGTTCCCAATAGGGATAGGTTGTAGCCGGAAGTTCAATAATGTTCACGCAACCCTTCGAAGCCACACAAACATCACGATCAGGCTTTACAAAAACGAAAAACTCAAAGCCGTGTGGCTGCATTTCTATCAGCTGCCTCACAGTTTCAAGCGCAACCATATCCATGCCATGTTTTTTGGGCCTGAAAATACGCTGTGCTTCAATGGCGATTCGTTTTGTCATTTTAACTGCTCCGGATTGTAAGATTTCAGACTTAAACTGTACTATACATTTTCACTTTGTAACAAAGCGGGAATCGTCATAAGCATGATTTTAATATCAAACCAAAAACTAAATTCCTCTGCGTATTTTACATCAAGTGCTATGCGCTCTTCCTCCGTCATATCACCTTTGCCGCGCTTGGTTACCTGCCATAAACCTGTGAGTCCGGCAGGTGCGAGAAAACGTTTAGAAGCAAAATCAGTTGTAAGTTTTTCTGCCTCATAAAGCGGCAGAGGCCGGTTGCCTACAATTGACATATCACCTTTTACAACATTCCAAAGCTGCGGTAGCTCGTCTATGCTGGTATTCCGGATAAAAGCACCGAGTTTGGTGATTCGCGGGTCGTTACCGATTTTTTTGAACGCAGCTCCGTCTTTGGTAGCCTTTTCAATAAGATAGTCGGATTCATCCACCACCTTGTCATCCATATAGAGGATAATTTTATCCTGATTTTCCTTGAGGTTTTCGCCTCCTTCTGCATCCTGCTTCCTCATTTTCTGCTTCATTTTTTCCGCCACCTTATCGCTGCTATACATATTCAAATCTTTGAGCATATCCATTTGTTTATCAGCGTCAGGCACCATACTTCTGAACTTATACAGATCAAAAATATGATAATTCGATCCCACTCTTTGTGAAATATAAATAGCAGGTGCTTTTGATTCCTTTTTGAGTAAAAGGTAAACAATCAGCAAAAGAGGAGAAAGCAGAACAAGTAATATACCTGCTACAAGTACATCAAAGACTCTTTTTATCAATAAATTGATTTTCCGATTCATGCAGGCAGACTATAATTTAAAATCTAAATGTTATTGACACGCTTCATTTTATTGAAGATTCTGTAATATAGTTCTTCGGGATTGAAGGGTTTAATTACATAATCATCAGCACCAGCCTTAAAACAACGAATCCGATCGGAGCTGCTTTCATTTGCTGACAAAATCATGAGGGGTATTCCGTCATATTTATCGTTGGTACGCAAGTACTCCATAAGCGCGTATCCGTCCATTTCAGGCATATTCAAATCAGCCACAATTACAGTTGGCAGGTTACCTTCCTCAAGCCAGTCTTTTGCTTCTTTACCATTATTTTTGGTGATAACAGTAAAATGTTTTTTTAGATAGAATTCAAGTAGTTTTCTGATACTTATTTCGTCGTCAATGATAAGAACTTTAATATGCTCGAACATAATAATTAAATATAATTAGGATAAATTTATGATTGTTCTAAATACCGCTTCAGTTCGCTGTTTGCCTTATTGATAAGGGCCTCGAGTTCGTCGATTAACTTTTCGATAACTTCAATATCGCCATGGCTTTTCGAAACCGTCTCAATTTGTTTGATACCCGACTTTTCAAGATCAATACCAACGTAGCCAAGTACCGGTTTCATTTTGTGTGCTGCTGCCGAAACGGCAACATAATCAGCATTTTGAACACCTTCACGCAGGGAACTGATGTGCCCTTCAGACTGATCTATAAACAGATTCACCATTTCATCTACAAACTCTTTGTTTCCGTCTGAAATATCGCGCAGGTAAGCCAGGTCTGTTACAGTTTCATTTTCATGGTCAGACATATCGCTGTATTCTTTTGGTTGTTCATTATTACGGCTGTTGAGCCATTGCTTCAGGTTGTCGGGAAAGAAAGGTTTACGAATGATACCGTTCATGCCAACTTCCAGACAATGTTTTTCATCTTCCTTTAAAATTGAGGCAGTGAGAGCGAGTATAGTAACTTCGTTGCCACGCAATTCACGTATTTTTAGTGTTGCATCATAACCGTCCATTACAGGCATTTGAATATCCATGAGTATGATATCAAAATTTTGCTTTGTTGCTATTTCTACAGCTTCCTGCCCGTTACATGCTATCGCATACTGCGCATTCCATTTATCGAGGATAGTGGTAACCACTTTCCTGTTAATCGGATGATCATCTACTACTAAAATACGCATATTTTCAAGAGACTCATAGCTTGCCTTTTTGGGCTCCTTCCGCTGTACCGGTTTAACGGGCAGACGTATTTCAAAAAGGCAGCCTTTTCCGGCTTCGCTTTCAAGGCTGATTTGGCCGTTGAGCATATTCACCGTGTTCTTTACGATACTTAAGCCAAGGCCAATACCGCTGTACGTACGTGTAAAGCCCTGTTCTATCTGAGCATATTTTTCAAAAACATATTCCTGCTTGTCTTTGGAAATCCCGATTCCGGTATCTTTTATGCGGATGATGAGCCAGTGATGATCACCTGCGGTTTCAGAATCAAGGTTGGTTGTTACCTGCCCGTGTGAAGTAAATTTAATCGCATTATCAGTGAGGTTTTTGATGATGTTGCGCATTTTCACAAAATCTGATTCTATCAAATCAGGTACTCTGTCACTGATGTTTACCTCATATCGCAGGCCTTTATCCATGGCTTTTTCCCGAAAAAGTTCCATAACTGCCCGAATGTCTTCGCGAACATCAATGGGATCGGTCGCCAGCTGACTCACTTCTGTTTCTGAACTTGAAAAATCAGCAATATCAGACAGTACTTCCATCAGGTTCGCAGCAGAAAGCTTAATTGACTCCAGAAAAGATCTTTTACTGATATCATTTTCAAGGTCTTCAAGCTGCTCTGCAAGGCCTACGATACCGTTCATTGGTGTTCGTATTTCGTGGCTCAGGTTGGCAAGAATCTGATTCTTTGAATCCAGTTGTGCACTGTAGGAATGGTTTGTGATTTCCAGTTTGTGGATCTGTCTGCGTGATTTAATGATATTAAAAAGCCAGCGGCCGATTAACCTGAACTCATCCTGATGAAAACTTGCAGCACGTAATTCGTCGTTTTTATCACGCGTGCGCTCAAATGCAGCGAAGCCCTCGAGCTGATTATCGTGCAGGTAAGGCACTATTACCACATATTTGATCCCCATTGCTTCCAGAACTTCAGCCTCAACATCCGGAAATGAATCAGGGGGGCCGTAAAGTACTTTATTCTCCGAAAGAAGCTTTGCCCACCGCTCAAAGTAGGGGTTTACAGGTATTTCGGATGCATCAAGGTTACCCTCTTCAATTTGACCACTCTCCTGCCATTGCAGCATTTGAGAAAAAAAGGCTGAGTCTTCAGCCTTTTCCGAGCGCTCATGCGTGATATCATAAAGCGTGATCCGGTCGAAATCCACTTCTTCAGCTATGCCAGAAAGCTTTTGACTAAGTTCGTTTAGAAAAGTCTGATGACCAGCCGCTATATTAAGCGAAGATATAAGCTGATCAATAAGTTGGTAACGCATGCTCTGTTACTACTTGGTTAAGGGGCAAAATTTCCGGAATTCGGTTGCTCATCGGTAAAACCTTTATGTGAATCATCGAAACGCCTGCGAACAGGCTACACAAAAAATGTTGTCATGTACATTGTAAAAATGTTTCTTGCCTATTTTGCGATTAAGAGATGTGATGTACCGCGTAACCTGATTTTTAAACAGCAAATGAACAGTGCGAACATTTCGCACTGCTCATTTTGCTGCCTGATTCTTTAAGTTAAAAACCGGTTGCGAACTGACGGAGAAAGTTTACTCATTTCTAATATACAACAAGCTTTCTTCGCGGTTGCCGATCAGATCCAGGTACCAGTCTATACTCGATTCGCCACCTGACTCTGCCCAGTTGCGGAAGTTCAGATAAGCATTGGTCAAATCGACACCTTCAAGCGGGTAAGGGATGCTTTCAGATACGTGAATCGCCCAGTTCAGGTTTTCATGGCTCTTGTAAAAGCGACCAGCTGCAACGTTTGTGTTATCATCGTTTGTGCCAAACAATTCAGCATCAGCAAGGTCAGTAGGGGGCATACCGGGAAGGTGAACTTCTCTGCCGCGTTCAAGCACACGGAAGGAAAAGATATTGAACGGAGATGTTCCCAGAACAGATCGGTCAACTGCATTTTCGAAGGTAATAGTCACCGTAAATTCATGATACGGAACATGGCGGTCAGGATTCACCGTGTTCTGATAACGGCCAAGCGTACGGGTTGCATCGTCAGCAAAGATGATCACAGCATTCGATTGCCCGGCTTCAGTACCGTTAGGGTTCAGTGTTACGATACCGCTTCCAATTTCCTGACCTGTTACCGACTGTACAGCAGATGGGGGCACGGGCAGCATCACACCAACACCACTACTCACCGATGCTCCGGTAGCACGAACCCGGATATCAAAGATCATATCTTTTACCTCGTTGGCCGCATTGGTAACTTCGTTCAGCTTGTAATCGATTACAAGGTCGTTCATGTCGTAGTCGCCAAGGCCGGGCCAGAGGTCTTCAAAGGCCACGGTGGCATAGGTGTTTGCAGCAGGGAAGTAATTATTAAACGCACGGAGCGGATCATCGGGATAGGCATCTTCATCGTCGGGTACACCATCACCATCAGAATCTACAACACCCGCCGTACCCGCACCCGGGTTACAAGACGACTCCGGAATAAAGGCATCACAAAAAGTAACCGAACTCGCGATTGTTCCGAAATTGGTTATGCCGTTGCCGGATTCAACACACAGGTCAATGAGATTCTGAATATTACCGCCGCTGTTAACCGTTGCGGAATTTGCAATATTGAGGCGGGCATAGGCCGAAGATGGTCCGGCAAGGGGGCTGTTTGCCGTAAAATACTGCGCAACAACAAGGGCTCCCGGGCCCATTTCATTAAAAATGCCGCTGCCGGAGTTGAGCACAAAGGGGCCGTTAATATTCAGGAAATCATTATTCACGAACTGTGCATTTTGCTGGAAGTTCTGACCGACTTCAAACGAACACGAGTTTGTGGTTAATGCAGTTGAGTTATTCGAGAACGTGTTGGCTACACTAAAAAAACCGTTGTTCGTAATCGTACCTGAATTATTATTCATGCTGCTGCTTACGGTTAATGTGCCTTCGTTATTCAGCACGGCACCGCTGTTGAGATTTAAATTAACAGCATTCAAAACACCATAATTGTTAATCGTGTAGGAAAAACCCAGCGTATTTTGAGAGAAGTTGACGGTACCAAAGTTGTCAAACTTAGATTGGACGTTATTGATAGCAAAATTACCGGAGCTCAGAACACCGGTAGTTCCAATTTCAAAATTTGGCCGGGATGCACCCCATGACTCGAGCTGCGTAATCGTTGCTTCACCGCAAACGCGAAACTCACCCGTTGATGATGCATTTCCGCCCTGAAAGCGTAATGATCCGTTAAATGTGGCACCCTCGGCCAGACAGATAACATCGTTTCCGAGAATTTCAAGCGGGCTTCCGGATATATTGCCGGTAAGGATCTGGTCGCATCCTGCATCGCAGCCATTAGGCACGCTGGCAAGCCCGGCATCACCAATACCACGTTGTTGCGTTTCGGCTCCTGCTGCTACAGTAAAGGTACCCCCTCTGCCAATTTCCAGCTTCTGGAATGTGGTGAGCTCGCCTGGCGATTTGGTTGCAACCCAAACGGAGTTCAGATGAGCCGGTATGCTCATAGTAAACTGCCGGCTGTTGCCATTATTAATTGCAGCGCGCTGAAGGATACGCCCGTTATCGGCTGGGTGAGCTGAAAGGATCGTTGCGATTATATCACCCTGTATTCCGCCGCGCTCCACATTTATGGTAATCTCGTTCGTTGTATTAAAAGTGAAGCCCGCCGGGATACGCATACTTCTGAAACCATCTTTATCGGAATCCTTTGGATCCGATATACTGTGCGAACAGGCCGTTCCCAGCAGCAGCGCAATAAACACTATCAGGTATATTTTAAAAACTTTCATTGTACTACCTCAGAAAAAATTTAAATAAAATTGATTTGAGCGGCTTGTAGCCTCCTTCCTCAAACCATCACTCATACTCAAATTACCAACTAATACTGAGATTGTGCGTTTAATTCGACAAACCCGCATTTATCTTCGACGAAAGACTTATACAGCTATTTCTGTTGTGGGGTAGAACAGGGTATCAATGCCGTTACAAGGGTAAATCTTCGAGCCGGTACGTACGTATATTCACAAACGGGGAAGGGGTTAAAGCAGGTTAAGCTTTTTAAACAGTACTTCACGATAAGAGCCGCCAACAGGGATTGCCTTTTTCCTGATTACAATGGTGTTGTCTTCAACTGCTTCAATTTTATCAAAACGAACGGTATAGGTTCGGTGAACGCGAATAAACTGATTCGACGGGAGCCTGTCGTTAAGTGCTTTCATGGTAATATGCACAATGAAACGGTCCTGCTCGGTATAGATAATCATGTAATCTGCTGCGGCTTCAATGTAGAGAATATCAGAGAACCTGATCTTAACAAGCTGATTATCTTTCTTAACGAACAGGTTATTCATACCCTCCTGAACGGTCTGCCGGCTTTCAAAAATATCGCGGGCTTTATTAACAGCTTTGAGAAAACGCGGAAAATCAAGGGGTTTTACCAGATAATCTACAGCTTCGTGCTCAAAAGCCTTTACAGCGTATTCCTCTTTAGAGGTCACAAAAATAACGAGGGGTTTATTTTTGATAGTGTTGAGAAACTCAATTCCGCTGATTTCCGGCATTTCCACATCCAGAAAAATCAGGTCAACAGCCTTCTCTGACATCATGTCGATAGCTGACAAAGCACTTTCGCAACTCGCGGCAAGCTTGAGCTGTGGTACCCGACTAATAAGTTTTTTCAGGATATCCCTGGATACCTGCTCATCATCCAAAATCAAACAATTCATACAAAACGGTTCCGTTTTTTAGAAGTACTTCTACGCAAATAGTCTCAAGTCGCACGTTTGGCTCTTGCCCAGTTAACTGACTGCTGACCTCTTATATATCTCAAAAAACCAAGATACACACTCACATTCATCATTGAAAAGTAAAAAGGCACAAACAGAACTTTAAGCTTAATCTTTTTCTTTTCAAGCAGATACCCTAAAATACTTGCTGCATAGAATGCAAGCTGAAGTGCAAGGAGTGCCACATAAAAAATATCGCCTTCAACAGCCAGCCCGATATTGGCAAGTAGTATCACAGGCAGCATTAAAGGAGCAAGGGTCCAGCGAAGCACCCTGTGTGAAATATACTGAAACCACAGCTTAAATCGCCCGAAAGGATTTAGCAGGTAGCGAAGCCTTACAATTGACTGAATGCCTCCGGCAGAGATTCTTACTTTACGTGTCATTTCAGCTTCTGTATCAGCAGATGGCCGCTCACTTGCGTAGGCATCAGGGGCATATGCAACCCTGAAGCCTTTTCCTGCTACCCTTAAAGAAATAATAAAATCGTCGAGAAGGGTATCCGGTTCCACATTTTCGAACAGGTCGCGGCGTACTGAAAACAACTCACCGGCCGCCCCTACTACCGAGTGAAACGCGTAATCCCGGTCTTTCAGGTAACTTTCATACTTCCAGTAAATTCCTTCCCCTGCACCACTGGCGGCTTCCTCTTGCTCCATAATTATGCGTTTTTCCCCGGCAACACCCCCAATATTTGCATCGGCATAGTGCTTCACAATATTCCGCACCACCTCTGTATTCAGGATTGTATTTGCATCAGAAAATATCAGGATGGGGGTTTTTGCAAATGTAACTCCCCGTTCCATTGCGGCTATTTTGCCGGAACGGCCCGGTTTGTGATAGGTCTCAAATTGGGGGAATTCATTTTTCAGGATATCAGGGGTATCATCATCTGAACCATCAGTCATAAAGATAACCTGAATTTTATCAGCCGGATAGTCAATTTCCTGCGTATTACGCGCCTTTTGGCGAATCCAGTCAGCTTCATTCCATGCCGAAATTATCAGGCTTACCGAAGGCTCGAACCCCTCTGCTTCTGCCCGGGCCTGATAACCTTTTTTACCAAGTGTAAGCACCGTAATTAATACCGGATACCCGAGGTACGTATAAACTACTACTACAACTCCAAACCAAAATAAAAACTCAGCCATCTGATATTAACATGTTGTGTGAGAGATACATTAGCAAGCTGAAATTTCTCAGATACATACTTAGTCATTAATATGCCCTGATTATGATGACAGGTTCTTTTCGCCTTTAGATAAGTCTGTTATATATGCTTAACCTGCCCCACCGTATTCTCAAGTAAAAATACAAAAATAAACCACTATTGCAGGAAACATTTGACCTCTCCTAAAAATAAATACCTTTCATTTTTAGGGGATGGCAAATTCTTCACAAATTCCACCCATGCGGCTTTCCCTGAACGTTTACACCGTGATTACAGGTTTAGGCAGATTCACTTTCCTTTCCAAAAAAAATTCTATATGAGCAAGAAGGTATTGATTATTGGCACCGGTTTTGGCGCATTAGGCGCAGCTGTACGGCTTCTCTCTCGGGGGTTCGATGTTGAGATGTTTGAGAAGCGTGATAAGCCCGGCGGCCGTGCTTATGTTTATGAGGTAAATGGCTTCAAATTCGACGGCGGCCCGACCGTTATCACCGCTCCTTTTATGTTTGATGACATCTTCGCAGCTGCCGGCCGCAAACGCGAAGATTACATCAATTTCGTGCCCTGTCAGCCGTTCTACCGCATTTTTGACCATCAGGGCGAGTTTTTCGATTACAACAGCGAAGAAGAGTTCACCCTGAAAGAAATCGAAAAACGCAACCCTGCCGACAAGCAGGGGTATCTCGATTTCCTGGCCACAACCAAGGCCATTTTCGATAAGGGCTTTACCGAACTTGCTGATGTACCCTTCCTGAAATTTACCGACATGCTCAAGGTCGCGCCTGACCTCATCAAGCTGCAGTCGTATAAGAGCGTGTATAAGTACGTTTCGCAGTTTATTCAGGATGATTTCCTCCGCCGCTGCTTCTCTTTCCATCCCCTGCTTGTTGGCGGCAATCCGTTCGATACCACCTCCATCTACGCCATGATTCACTACCTCGAGCGGGAATGGGGCGTGCACTATGCCATGGGCGGCACCGGCGCCATCGTAAAAGCACTTACCGACCTGATTGAAGACCTCGGCGGCAAAATCCATCTCAGCACCGAAGTAGATGAAATCGTGATCGAAAACCGCATCACCAAAGGGCTGAAGCTCAAAGACGGCAGCTTCCACCCTGCCGATGCCGTCGTTTCAAACGCGGATGTGCCCTTCACCTACCGTCACCTCATTAAAGAGGAAAACCGGCGCAAGTACACCAACCGCAAGCTCGACCGCATGCACTACAGCATGTCGCTGTTTGTGATTTACTTCGGCACCAAAAAACGCTACCTCGATACCAAACTGAAGCATCACAACATTATTCTGGGTGAGCGTTACAAAGGCCTGCTCAAAGATATTTTCCACGAGAAAACCCTCTCCGAAGATTTCTCGCTGTATCTGCACATGCCCACGATCACCGACCCGACAATCGCGCCCGACGGCTGCGAGTCGTTTTACGTGCTCTCACCGGTGCCGCACCTGGATTCCGGCACCGACTGGACCAAAGCCGCCAAGCCGTACCGCGACGCCATCATGCAGTTCCTCGAGGATAATTACCTGCCCGACCTTCAGGAAAACATCATCGCTGAGCACTACATCGATCCGATTCACTTCGAGCGCGACCTCAACAGTTTCCGCGGCTCAGCTTTTTCGGTCGAGCCCCTGCTCACGCAATCGGCCTGGTTCCGGCCGCACAACCGCAGCGAGGAGTCGCCTAACCTGTATTTCGTGGGCGCAGGCACACACCCCGGTGCAGGCCTTCCCGGCGTGCTTTCCTCCTCCAAAATTGCGGAAAAACTGCTCACCGGCGAAATCGGCTGATCTAAAACGGTACAACAGTAGCTTTTTTAAAAGGGTGATGGATACGCTCATCGCCCTAAAAAATCATCAAACCAAAAAAGCCCGTCTTCCTGTAAAGGTAACGGGCTTTTTTGATTTTGATGCAGGATGAAGCAGAAGCCCTTCACCCTAAAAAATTACTTGAGGGAAGCCTGAAGCTTATCCCAGTCGGCAAGGAATTTTTCCAGGCCACTGTCGGTGAGCGGGTGTTTCAGCAGGCCTTCCATCACACTGAGGGGCATGGTTGCCACATCAGCGCCCATGCGCGCGCACTCAACTACGTGCATCGGGTGGCGGATGCTCGCCGCAAGCACTTCGGTCTGAAAGCTGTAGTTGGTGTAAATGGTCACAATATCTTCGATCAGGGCGAGGCCGTCGTGCGAGATGTCGTCGAGGCGGCCGAGGAAGGGCGAGATGTAGGTCGCACCGGCTTTGGCGGCAATCAGCGCCTGCGTAGATGAGAAACAGAGGGTGCAGTTGGTGCGGATGCCTTCCTCCGAAAAGGTTTTGATAGCCTTAATGCCGTCTTTGATAAGCGGAATTTTGACAACCACATTATCCGCAATCGTTGCGAGGCGGCGGCCTTCTTCCAGCATTTCAGCGTAGGTGGTGGAAACAACTTCCGCAGAGACATCCCCAGCTACCATTTCGCAGATTTTGGCTACATGCCCTTCAAAATCACGGACGCCAACCTTGGCACAAAGTGACGGGTTTGTGGTAACCCCGTCAAGAACGCCCATGGCTTCGGCTTCTTTAATTTCGCTGAGGTCTGCGCTGTCAATAAAAAATTTCATGGGTAAAGTTTTCCTGAATTAATCTCCGGTTTGGCCGGCACACGGGCCGGATTTCTGATACGGCAAAGGTACGGATTTTTAACGGCATTCATGCGCTGCGCTGCCATGGATTTAACCGCGGGCAGCTGCAAAGAGCTTATTTTTCCTGCACTGCAACGAATAGCAGATTTACAGGGTTAATTTACCCACTATGTTCATGTCATTGATACGCTTACACTTTCATGCCCGGCTGTTTAGCTCTCTAAACCGGTTTTTTACAGCCTTTTCTTTTTTACATAAAAATCCGCTACAGTCGTCATTAAAAGCCCAAGTGTTAAATAATATGAATCAGCCGAATTTACGCGAACGGGTGAAGCATCCGTTCGTCCAATCGCTTTATTATCCCGCTGTATTTTCAACTTCTCAAACAACAATCATCACAACTCTATTTTTATCGTGATTCGTCTCCTTTTTTCAGCACTCCTTATTATCGCATTGGCCTCCTGCTCAGGCCGTTCATCAGGGGATCAGCAGCGCCCGGGTGGTTTTGACCCCAGCGCCTTTCAGCGCGGCACCAGCGTACAGGTCGCCGAAATTTCAAGAAGCAGCATATCCGAAATTGTTCGGGGGTTTGGCAACATTCAGGCACAGGATCAGGTGCGGGTTTCGCCTCAGGTTTCCGAGCGTGTAAGCAGCATCCATGCTGATCTGGGCGATACTGTTCGTGTGGGCACCGTTCTGGCACGGCTGCGCGATGTCACGATTTTGGATCAGGTACGGCGCGATGAGCGTCAGGTTGAGCAGGCCCGCAGCGCCGTAAGCCGCGACAGCCTTGAGTTCACCCGCGCACAAACCCTGTTTGACCGCAACCTGATCAGCAGCTCAGAGATTGAATCAGCGCGGGTTTCTTATCTCAATTCGCAGGCGCAGTACGAAGCCGCGCGGGCTTCGCTCACGCAGAGCCGGGAAAGCCTGGCCTTTACCGAAGTGCGCTCGCCGGTAAACGGCGTTGTTACCCGGCGCAGCATCAGCCCGGGCGACCTTGCCTCGGTGGGCAGCGTGATTTATGAAATCTCAAACCTGGCCGGCTACGAAATCCGGCTGTTCCTTCCGCTTCAGGACCGCCGCCGGGTGCGGCTCAATCAGACGGTTGATATCCGCCTCACCGGCGAAGCCCATCACTCGGCCCGCGGCGTGGTTTCGCGCATCAGCCCGGGCCTTGATCCGGTAACCGGTCTGGCCGAGGTGGTTATCAGCCTCACCGATATGCGCGATGTCATTTTGCCCGGCAGCCTTGCCGAAGCTTCTATCGTAGTGCAAACCAACCCGGAGAGCATCGTAATACCCCGGAACGCGCTGGTCGAAAACGTGCAGACCATTCTGGATCCCGAAACCAACACCATCCGCATTAACCGGGCTTTCAACGCTTTTGTGGCACAGGGCGATACCGTTGCTGTGCTTCGTGAGCTTGAGCTCGGCCTGCAGCAGGGCGACCGCATTGAAGTTGTTTCCGGCCTTCGTGACGGCGACCGCCTGATCGTTACCGGGCAGGGCGGCCTGGAAAACAACTCCCGCATCCGCGTAGCCGGCAGCCGTGCCCCGCGGCCTGCGCGCGAAATTCCCATTTCGACTGAATCAGATACGACTGCTGCCAGCGAGTAAGCGGTACATCAAACATCACTTCCGTTCTGAAACCGATTACCCGCACGCCTGAAATTTTCTTATGAAGCAGCTTCCAAAAA
This sequence comes from Cyclonatronum sp., assembly GCF_022565315.1. NCBI lineage: Bacteria > Pseudomonadati > Balneolota > Balneolia > Balneolales > Cyclonatronaceae > Cyclonatronum > Cyclonatronum sp. The sequence continues at coordinate 25,624 of NZ_JAIUMX010000017.1, forward strand.
TAGCCGTCGCCCGCCCCGTCACCTTCATCATGCTCGCGCTGGTGGTGATCGGTTTCGGTATGTTCGGCCTCTCCCGCCTCAATCTGAACCTCTACCCCGATGTCTCCTTCCCCACCATCACCATCTACACCACCTACGACGGTGTAGCCCCGGAAGACATCGAAACCCTCATCAGCCGCCCTCTTGAAGAACTTGTAGGCGGCATCAGCGGCCTGCGCCGTGTGCGCTCGCTGTCGAGTCAGGGCTCCTCGGTTATCAAACTCTACTTCAACTGGGGCACCGATTTGTTTGTGGCACAGAATGATGTGCGGAAACAGGTCGATTTTGCCCGGCGCATCATCCCCGATGATGCCGATCAGCCCATCATTTTTGCCTACGACCCCAATCAGGAGCCGGTGATGGTGTTCACGCTCAGCTCCAACACCCGGAGTCCGGTGGAGCTGCGCACCTATTCCACGCAGCAGCTTGAGCAGCGCTTTGAGCGCATCCCCGGGGTTGCCTCCGCCGAAACGAGCGGCGGACTCGAACGGCAGATTAATATCTGGATGAACACCGATCAGATTCTGGCCTACAACCTCGATATCGGCTCGGTAGCACAGCGGCTGCGTCAGGAAAACGTGCAGGTGCCCGCCGGTGAACTGGTAGAAGGCCGCCTCGTTTACTCGCTGCGCACAACCGGCGAGTTTCAGAACATCGAAGAAATCCGCGATGCCATCGTGGCCATTCGCGACGGCGAGCCGGTGCGCCTGCGCGACATCGCCGAAGTGGAAGACGGCGTGCGGCAGCCGATCGGAAACGTGCGGGTACAGGGTGAGGAAGGCGTGATCATAAATCTGTACCGGCAAAGCGACGTCAACATCGTTTCGACCGCTCAGAATGTGCGCACCGAGCTCGATAACATCCGCCGCACCCTCCCCGCCGGCGTTTCGCTGGAAGTGCTCACCGACCGCTCCGAGTTTATCGAGCTTTCCATCCGCAACATTTACATCACCGCCCTGATCGCAATCGGGCTCGTGGTAACCATCCTGCTGCTGTTCCTGAGGAGCTTCCGCACGGCCATTATTGTGGCGATCTCCATTCCGGTATCCATCATCGCGACCTTCAGCATCATGGATTTCGGAAACGTTACCCTGAACGTGATTTCGCTCTCCGGCCTCACGCTTGCCGTGGGCCTTGTGGTGGATAATGCCGTGGTGGTGCTCGAAAACATCTTCCGGTTCAGGGAAGACAAATACAAGGGTGATGAAGCCTCGGTGAAGGGCGCACAGGAAGTAGCCGGGCCCATCATTGTTTCAACCCTCACAACTGTTGTGGTTTTTCTGCCCGTGCTTTTTGTGCCGGGCATTGCAGGCTTTCTGTTCCGCGACCTCGCCCTCACCATTTCCTTCGCCCTCGGGGTTTCAACGGTTGTGGCCCTGACCCTCATCCCGCTTATGACCTCGAGGTTGTTTAAAGGGAAAACGAAAAAGGTGAGTGATAATACGGCAGCGGCATCCGGACCGGATCAGGAAGATGAAGGATTTCAGGAAAAGAGAAATCCGTTTTTTGAACGACTCAGCACGGCATACGCCAGCACTCTGGAAAAACTGCTGGGCAAGAGCGGATTCGTGGTTGGTATCGCCATTCTGTTCCTGATACTGACAACACCCCTGATCTTCAATCTTGGCGGGGAGTTTTTCCCGCAGGTGGATGAAAACGCCTTCGTGATTGAGCTCACCCGTGAGCCCGGCGTGAATTTGTTTGAGCTGGAAGAGTCGTTCAAACATGCGGAGCGCATCATTCAGGAAACCATACCCGAAGCCCGCCTGATTGTTTCCGATTACGGGGATAAGCGCGGGGTTGAAGGGGCCGAGTTTCCGGGCGGCTTCCGCGGCATCATCCGGGTGGAGCTGGTTTCCTCGCGGGAGCGCAGCCGGGGTCAGCTGGCTATTGTGGCACAGCTGCTCGACGACCTCCGCGAAGTGCCCGGCGCAACGACCCGCGAACTGCGGCAGAATCCGCTCAACCCCGACGGCGACGACGGCCTGATCGTGAATATTTTCGGTTTTGATCTGGAAACCAAGCGGGAGCTTTCCGACGGGGTGATGGCTGCCATGCTCGAAATTGACGGCATTGTGGCTGCCTCCTCCTCAGCCGACGAAGGCCGCCCGGAGCTTCGCGTGATAATGGACCGCGAGCGCATCAGCCGCAACGGCCTCACAACCGCGCAGGTGGCCAACGCCATCAGCGATGCCATCCGCGGCAACACGGCAACTACCTTCATCGATCAGGGGCTGCAGTTCGATATAAATGTGCAGCTGGCAGCCGCCGAAACCGTGAACTCGGCTGACCTTGAGCGCATCCAAATTCGCACCGATGCCGGCACATGGATGCCCCTGTCGAACCTCGCGCGGGTTGAGCGCTACACCGGCCCGTCGAACATCCTGCGCATCAATCAGGAACGCGTAACCGAAATTCAGGCGGATCTGGGCAACATTGATCTTCAGACCGCAACCAACCTGGTAACGCAGCGGCTCAATCAGATTCAGTGGCCCGACAGCTACCGCTTCGAAATCGGCGGTACAGCCGACGAGCAGCGGCAGTCGTTCATCTTCCTGCTCATCGCATTCATTGTAGCAGCAACGCTGGCTTATATGGTGATGGCCTCACAGTTCGAAAGCCTGCTCGAGCCCTTCATCATCATTTTTACCATTCCGCTCGCACTTTCGGGCGTATTCGCGGCTTTGGCCATCTCCGGCACACCGGTGAGTGTAACCGCGCTCATAGGCCTCATTCTGCTCTCCGGTATTGTGGTGAACAACGGCATCGTGATGATCGACTACATCAAGATTCTGCAGGCGCGCGGCCTCAGCCGGGAGAAGGCCATCATCACCGGAGCAAGCCGCAGGCTACGGCCCATCATCATGACGGCCGCAACAACTATTCTGTGTATGATTCCCCTGGCTTTTGAGCTGGGTGAAGGCGCCGAAACCTGGAGCCCGATGGCACGCACGGTAATCGGCGGGCTAACCGCATCCACCATCCTGATGCTGTTTTTCGTGCCCTGCCTGTACTACCTGTTCAACCGCATGCTCGAGAAACTCGGATTCAGCACCAACACCAAATCAGATCCGCTGGCTGAATAGCAAGCCGCTCCCCCCATCTCCCCTCCGCAACACGCAACACATCTCTTATGAATACAAAAGGCATCATTTACAAACTCCTGCGGCGGCCGGTTACGGTGCTGATGGTGACCCTGCTCACCATCGGATTCGGGCTGTTTGCCCTGGCCAACCTCAAAATTACGCTGCTGCCCAACATCGATATTCCGGTGGTGGCCATTTCAGCGAATTACCGTGATGTTGCCCCTGAGGACATCAAACGAATCCTCGCCATCCCCATCGAAAACGCGGTAGCCTCGATCGACGGCGTTGAAAGCATCGAAACGACGGTGCGCAAGGGAGGGATGTTTCTGGTGATGCGCCTAAAAGGCGGAACCAACGCACAGCGGGTGGAAATGGATGCGCGGGAAGCCATCGACCGCATCCGGGCAACCATACCGCGTGAGGCGGGTCAGCCGCTGATTTTTCAGTTCGACCCCGAGCGCCGCCCGATTATGAGCCTGAGCGTGTCGGCTGCCAACCGCGGCCTCGATGAACTCCGCCTGCTGAGCGAAACCATGATTGAGCCCATGTTCGAGCGCATTCAGGGCGTAGCCTCCGCCGAAACGCAGGGCGGGCTGCAGCGGGCCATCTATGTGAACCTGAGCCCCGAACGCATGGCGCAGCACCGGGTCGTAACCGGAGATGTTGAGCGGGCGCTTTCCGGCAACAATGTGCAGATCCCCATCGGCAACCTGGTGAGCGACCGGCAAAGCTACAGCATACGCGCAGAAGCCATTTACCGCTCGATCGAAGAAATAAACGACACCATCATCCGGTTTACCGAAAACGGCGTACCGGTGCGGCTTTCGGATGTGGGGGAAGCGATTGATACCTTTGTGGACATCACGGCGCTCGTGGAAGTAAACGGCCTGAACAGCGTAACGCTTGACATTCAGAAACAATCCGACGCCAACACGCTTGACGTTGCGATGGATGTAATTGCGGCTATTCCCTCAATTGAAGCCATCATGCCGCCGGGGGTAAACCTGCAGGTACTCAACAATGAGGGAGAGTTTATTGAGAACTCCATCCGCAACCTCACCCAATCGGCCCTCGTGGCTTTGGCGCTCGTAGCGCTCATTTTGTTTATTTTTATGGGAAGCTACCGCGCCGCGACCATCGTAGCTTTCAGCATCCCGATTTCGATGACGGCTACCTTTGCGGCCATGTATTTCAGCGGGGTAACGCTCAACATTATCTCCATCACCGGTCTTGCTTTGGCGGTCGGGCTTCTGGTGGATAATTCGATTGTGGTGCTCGATAACATCATCGCCAAAATCGAAAAGGGAGAGGCCATTTTTGAGGCGGTCCTCAACGGAACCAACGAAATGAAGGAAGCGCTGCTGGGCTCAACGCTTACGACCCTGGCGGTTTTCATCCCGATCTTTTTCCTCAGCGGCTTTACCGGGCAGATTGCCAAAGATCTGGCGCTCACCATTTCCTATGCCATTTCGCTTTCGTTCATCGCTTCAATTGTGCTGCTGCCGGTTTTTGCTTCGAAGTTTTTGCGGCCTGACAGCGTGAACACGAACAGCTTTATGTTTCGCTTCATCGAAAAAACGCAGGGGCGTTACGAGCGGATTCTCCGCTGGCAGCTGCTGCACAAGCGTTACACCGTACTGCTTATCCTCGGCGTGCTGTTTGGCATTGGCTGGCTTTTCACGCAGGTTGAAGGAGAGTTTTTCCCCGATAACGACACCGGCGACCTTGTGGTGGATGTTTCCCTCGTGAGCGGCGCGCAGCTTACCCAAACCGCAGAAACCCTGCGGGATATTACCGGCAGGCTGCTCGACGATGAGCGGGTTCAGACAACCGTAACGACCATCGGCCGGAGCGGCTGGCGCAGGGAAAGCAACGTGGGCCGGATTACGGTTTCGCTCGTTCCCTCCCGCGAGCGCACCCAAACTACCGATGAAGTTGCGATGGAGCTTCGCCGGTCACTCATTTACGACGACACTACCATCCGGGTATTTGGTCAGCAGGGCTTTGGTCCCGGCGGCGGAGGCGGAGGCGGTTTCGGACAGGGCATGGGGAATATTACCGTGAGCCTGATCGGCCCCGATGTGAGCATCCTTCAGGGACTTACCGACCGCATCGAAACCGTAATGCTGCAGGACAGCACCGTTATTGCCGTTGACAACCCGCGCGTTGGCACCCTGCCTGAAGTGGTTTATCAGCTCGACCGCTTTGCCCTGGGCCGCATGGGCAGCTCATTTAACGAAGCTGCCAACAGTTTCAAAACCCAGACCCGCGGCACACAGGTCGGGCAATTCCGCATCGACGGGCGGGAGTTCCCGATTGAAGTACGCCTGGAAGACCACTATCGCAGAGGCCTTGAAAGCCTGAACCGGCTGCAGGTTGCACGGGTTGGCGAGCAGGGAATTCCGGTGCAGGCCGTGGGCTTTTTTGAAGAATTTGAAGGCTTCAACACCATCCGGCGAACGAACCGCGAAACCCGGCTTGATGTGAACATCAGGGTTCAGGGCAGCGCAGCAGTGCACCGTGACCGCCTCATAGCCTTTTTCGAAGAAGAAATTGTACTGCCTGACGGATACCGCTACGAATTTACCGGTGCCATTCAGGATCAGCAGAGCAGTCAGCGGGAGCTGTTTCTGGCCCTGCTTGCAGCAATTGTGCTCACCTTTATGGTGATGGCTGCCAAATTTGAGAGCATCCGCGACCCCTTCGTGATTCTGTTCACGATACCCCTGGCTTTCTTTGGTGCCTATCTGATGCTGTACGCAACCGGCACACCGTTCAGCGTGCCCGCTGGTATCGGTATGCTCATCCTCGTTGGGATTGTGGTGAACAACGGTATTGTGCTTGTTGACTACATCAACCAGAACACCCGTACCGATATGAGCCCGGAGGAGTACCTTGAACGCTTTCTGAGCGCAGCCGGCAGAAGGCTCCGCCCGGTACTACTCACCATGCTCACAACCATATTCTCCATGATTCCGCTTGCTTTGGCCATAGGTGATGGCTCCGAGACCTGGAGTCCGCTGGCACGGGCGGTAATCGGGGGTCTGTTCTTTGCCTCTGTGTTCACACTGTTTGTGGTACCGGTAATTTATGCCGGTATTTCCCGCACAAAATACCGGTTGCTCAAAGCCGTTAAAGTGAGCGAGAAACAGGCACGGCAGCAGATTTCAGCTGCTGAATAAAAGCTGATGCTATAGCTTCAGAACGAAATCAAAGCAGCGGAATGCTTAAACTGCATGACAATGACTTATTTTTTGCTTATATATACTACAATTGAAACAGCTCACTAAACCCGATTACACACTATCATGGCAAATTTTTCAAGAGGTTTTGGATTCGGTTTACTAACCGGGGCAGTTCTCGGATCCGTTACAGCAGTATTGCTCGCGCCCGATAAAGGCAGTAATACCCGGAGCCGGCTCAGCTATCAGATACAGACCTACATTGATGAACTTAAAGGTCTGATTGATGAACTTAAAGATGAAAATTTTTCTGTTAACACAGCCAAAGCGCAGAGCGACGAAGTGGTTCAGGATGCAAAAAAGAAAGCAGAAGATTTACTGCGCGAAGCTGAAGACCTGCTGTCAAACATAAGCCGCGAGAAAATTTAACACGCGGAATTCGGAATTACTTAAAAAAGTACTTTGAGGGCGTTCAGATTCAGTTCTGATCGCCCTTTTCTGTAACGCTAAAGTTTGTGTCTTCAAGCTTATTACGAAGCCTTGTAAACTCATTCTTCAGTCTTTCAATCCGTTTGGGGATAATTGCATCCTGCCTGCGCTCAATGGAAGCTGAAAGTTTTTGAGCAGCACTAAATAAGCGCTCTGCGTCAATATTTGCGGATGCACCTTTGATACTGTGCACGAGGTCGAACAATTTGTGATAACTGCGTTCATCCCACTGCGGGTCTATTTGTGGAATTTGTTTCTCCGTTTCTTCTACAAAGCGCCGAAGAATTCTGCTGCACAGTTCTGTATCATTGCCGAACCGTTGTTTATAAAGATCATAATTGATGACTTTAAGGGCACGAAATTCTTCGCCATGCAAAACGGCAGAGGTCGGTTTTCTGCCATAAATGGCTGCCTGCAGATCTTTCACGCTGTAAGGCTTAGAAATGTAACCGTTCATTCCTGCTGCTTCGCACTTTTGCTGATAGCCAGACATTACATGAGCAGTTACAGCAATGATCGGAATTTTTTTCTTTACAGGATCTTTAAGAGCACGAATATTTCTGGTTGCATCAAAACCATCCATTTCCGGCATCTGGCAATCCATCAATACAATATCATAATCGTTTTCCTGTACGGCTTCAACTGCTTCAAATCCGTTTTCAACAATATGAAAGGCCGCATTTAACTCCTGCATGATTACCGAAATCAGCTCCTGATTCACCTTATTGTCTTCGGCAATCAGCACTTTGGGTTTCCCCCCTTTTTCTGGCTTTGAATCTCTGTCAGCTCCGCTGCTCTTTTTCAGCGTTTTATCGCTGTGTGTACTGGTACCGGCTGTTCCGGTACGGCCCGTTTTACCAACAGGCAAATCATCAAAAATGACCTGACTAAGGCTTTCCGTTGTTACCGGACGCTTTAAAATGTAATGGATGTCGTGTTCATCAAGCCAGTTGTTACTTGTATCATCATTGGGATTTGCGATCAAAATGACTTTTCGGTTCATATGTCTGAAATCATTTTTGAGCTCATCCGTTAGAACAAGAGCATCCCGGCCAACGGTACTAAAATCCATAAAAATGTACTCCGGCCCCCCTCTTCCTACCTCATCTAAAAACTTTTTCGCTTCATTAATATCCCTAACTGCGTTGGTTCTCAGCTGTAGAACTTCAAATTCCCGAAGAAGGCTGCGTACACTACCGGCGGGAAAAGCAACAAGCAATGCATCTATACCAAGCGGTCGTTCTTTTTCAGTAAAACCTGGTATTTTAGCAGCTTCTGCTTCTGTTACCTGTTCAAAAAACACATAAAACCAAAACGTTGTGCGGATTCCCGGGGTGCTTTCGACTCCTATCTTTCCGCCCATGTTTTCAACCAGCGTTTTACTTATATGCAAACCTAAGCCGGTACCGCCGTATTTACGGCTTGTACTTGGATCAATTTGCGAAAAAGGCTTAAACAGCTTTCCAAAATCTTTTTTCTCTATACCGATCCCGGTATCAGTAATACGGCACAAAACTTTTATTTTCCCGGGAGTTTCATCACTTTGTGAGGCTGTACATTCAATTCTTACCCCGCCTTTACTGGTAAATTTAATTGCGTTGCTTACAAGGTTGATCAGAATTTGTTTGAATCTCAGTTTAGCACCGCGAAAAATAAAGCCGGTTGTGCCTTCATGAATCTCAATATCACAGGCAAGTTTTTTCTCCATGGCATCAACTTTCATGAGTTCAGTGACTTCAGTAATCACATCACCCAGCCTTAATACCGAGCGGTCGAGCAAGAGCTTTTCACCGCCCAGCTTATTCATGTCCAGCAAATCATTGATGATGTACTGCAGGCTTTCGCCACTTGTTGTAAGTACATTAACATACTTTCGCTGACGTTCATCCAGCTTTGTGCCTGAAAGTAAGCCTGCCATCCCCAGCATTCCATTTAGAGGCGTTCGGATTTCATGGCTCATGTTTGCCAAAAACTGTGATTTTGCTTCATTTGCTGACTCAGCTTCATTTCGTGCTGCAATCAGCCTGTTTTCATAAGACCTTCGAACTTCAACGTTGGTTATGAGCTCTGCAAGTACCTTCAGCAGCCGGGCTTCAATTTCAGAGATATACCTTTTCTCGCTAATGGTGAAAAATGCTACTACACCTACAGGCTGCCCGTTTTGAAGTAAAGGAGTTGTAATTACGGATTTCACTCCCATGCTTCCCAGCTTGCTTCTCATCTTGTTGGTTTCCGGAAGCTTCCCGAGATCTTCGATAAACCGCGTTTCCAGCTTTCTCTCCTTAATCAGCTCTTCAAAAGCCGCAAAGACACTGCTGCATTGTTTAAGCTGATCGTCAACGTTTTTGTGTTCGGTCCAGTAAAATCGTTTTTTTATTTCACCTGAACTGTTTCTGAAGTTGACAAAAGCGAACTCCATTTGTGTATAAATTCCGATGATTGACAAGACATCATCCATAGCGGCATCAAACTCAGCCACAGGCAGGTTCACGAGCCTTATGGCAAGATCAGCAAGAATAGCCTGAAACCGGTTTCTGTGCTCTATTTCAAGCTCGAGTAGTTTTTTATCTGTAATATCCCGACCCAGTGAGATAAAGTATTTAAGGTCTCCCTGCTCGTCAAAAATTGCACGGTCGTACCATTGCTGCCATTTTTCGGTACCGTCTTTCAGAATCACTTTATGTTCGTAGGTTCGTTCGGGCGATTTAAGGGTAAGAGCCTTCAGATGAGAAATAACTTCTTCGTGCTCATCTTCTGGGATCAGATCGATAAACTTTCTGCCAATAAGTTCCTCAGCAGTTGAATTTAAAGCCTGCGCATAAGCATCATTTACAACGATCAGACGTGTATCAGCATCAAACTTGCACGCCATTTCATTACGAAACACAAACAGTTCGTTGTACAAATCCTGTAACTCATTTTGAAACATAGAAAAAACTCAGTTAATATGGTTACTGTAGGAGTTGAAACACCCCAAAGCGGATGATCTGATTCATTTCTGACGTATGTGCGGGATGTTAGGCTTCATGTTTATGCGCGAAATAAATATACTAACAAAAAGCCCTGACACTCCAAAGAGTATCAGGGCTAAATTGATGTTTTTCAGTAAGACGGAAAAGACGTTTAGTCTTCCGAACGGAGAATATCAGCAATAGACTTGCTGCGCTCCTCTGCATCATTTGCGGGCTGCTGCTGCATTGGTCCCACGATAAGATTTTGGTAGGTACGCATACCTGTACCGGCAGGTACACGATGGCCGACCACAACATTTTCTTTGAGACCAAGCAGGAAGTCAGATTTACCTTCAACCGCAGCCGAAGTAAGCACTTTGGTTGTTTCCTGGAAGGAAGCAGCCGAAAGCCAGCTATCAGTAGAAAGAGCGGCCCGGGTAATACCCAACAGTATCGGTCGGGAAATTGCAGATTCGGCTTCGCGAACCTCCATTTCAGGCTTGTCTTCTTTGATGAGCTGAGAGTTTATTTCCCGAACTTCACGGCGTGTGAGCAGTGTTCCAAGCGACAGGTCCGATCCGCCGGCATCAGTAACCACAAACTTGCCTATGAGGCTGTCGTTTGTTCGTGCTACTTCAAAGCGGTCAACTTTATCGCCTTCAAGGTACATGGTATCACCGGGTTCAGTGATTTCTACCTTTTGCATCATGGTGCGCACGATTACTTCAATGTGCTTATCGTTGATTTTCACACCCTGAAGCCGGTAAACTTCCTGAATCTCATTCACGATATAAGATTGTACTGCAAACGGACCGAGTATGTTGAGGATATCCTGTGGAAGGATAGCTCCTTCAGACATCGCCTGACCAGCCGTTACAAAGTCGTTTTCCTGAATGAGGATGTGCTTGGACAGCGGAATAAGGTACGTACGCTGATCTACACCGTCTTTGCTGGTAACGATGATTTCCTGCGAACCACGCTTCCGATTGCCAAACTTCACAATACCGTCTATTTCAGAAACGGTAGCCGGGTCGTTTGGCGGACGCGCCTCAAACAGCTCGGTTACACGCGGCAAACCAGCGGTAATATCTTTCGATTTAGCTGCTTTTCGCGGAATTTTGGCAATTACCTGCCCTGCGGCAACGCTTGCACCGTCTTCAACAACGATGTGCGTACGCACCGGCAGCGGAATTTCCTTGTCACGGGTACCATCGTTAATAATAAGGGTCGGTACGAGCGAACGGTCTTTACTGTCGATAATCACTTTCTCTTTGAAACCGGTCTGTGCATCACTTTCGTCAGCACAGGTAACATCATCGATGATATCTTTGAAGGTCACGGTTCCGTTCATTTCAGAGTAGATACGGGCGTTGTAAGGGTCCCACTTACAGAGGGGCTGTCCTTTCATCACCATATCGCCGTCTTCCACAAGCATTTCTGCACCGTAAGGTACAGTATGTGTGTTAAGTACCTTTCCGGTATCATCAACAACCTTAATTTCGCTTCCCCGGCTGAGTACGACGCTCACTTCTTCTTCGCCGTCGTTGTAGTTTACTACACGAAGGTTATCGAATTCAAGCTTGCCGTTGAATTTAGCTTTATGCTGCGATTCGGCTTCAAGACGGGCAGCGGTACCCCCAACGTGGAAAGTACGAAGGGTAAGCTGCGTTCCCGGTTCACCAATTGACTGAGCCGCGATTACCCCTACCGCTTCACCAACCTGAACGAGTTTGCCACGGGTAAGGTCACGACCGTAGCACATAGAACATACACCGCGTGCTGATTCACAGGTAAGTACCGAGCGGATTTCAACCTCTTCAATCGAGGTTTGCGCAATGTTACGGGCAATCTGCTCACTGATAAGCTGATTAGAACGCACCAGCAATTCATCCGTTAGCGGATCGTACACATCATGCATTGAAGTTCGGCCAACAATACGATCTTCCAGGCTTTCTACGATATCTTCGTTATCCTTAAGTGCAGAAATACGAATCCCGCGAAGGGTTCCGCAGTCATGCTCGGTAACGACTACATCCTGCGATACATCCACAAGCCGGCGTGTAAGGTAACCGGCGTCGGCTGTTTTAAGAGCGGTATCGGCAAGGCCCTTACGCGCACCGTGTGTTGAGATAAAGTACTCAAGTACCGTAAGGCCTTCCTTGAAAGAAGAAAGAATCGGAGTTTCAATAACTTCACTGCCTGACGATTCAAGGGAACTTTTTTGCGGTTTAGCCATCAGACCCCGCATACCGCCAAGCTGACGAATCTGCTCTTTGGAACCACGGGCGCCGGAATCGGCCATCATATAAACCGAGTTGAATCCCTCTTTATCGTTGGCAAGTGCGTTAAACAGGGTTTCAGAAACCCTGTTTGTTGTGCTCGTCCATTTATCGATAACCTGATTATATCGTTCGTTATCGGTAATGAAACCATTATCGTAACGATCCTGAATAAGACGAACCTCATTTTGAGCTTTTTCGATGAGTTCAGCTTTTGTATCCGGGATCACGATGTCTTCCAAACTGAATGACAAACCGCCACGGGTTGCATTTTCAAACCCGAGATACTTCATATCATCCAAAAACTGAGCTGTACGGGCAGTTCCTACGGCTGTGAAAACTTCACCGATTAGATTACGCAGCTCTTTCTTTCCGAAAGTGAGGTTTTTGAAGCCAATATCGTTCGGAATGATTTCATTAAAAAGAACTCTTCCTGATGTTGTTGGTACTATTTCATCAGCATCAACACCATCAATACCTGCGCGCAGTCTTACCTTAATTCTGTTATGAAGAGTGAGTTTTCCCTGATCGAAAGCGATGATTACTTCATCAGGTGAAGCGAAAACTTTCTCGTCTGTTTCAGAACTCGGGCCTACTTTGGTCATGTAGTACAGACCCAGAATCATATCCTGAGAAGGTACCGTAATAGGGCCACCACTTGCGGGATTAAGAATGTTGTGGGCACCGAGCATCAGAACCGACGCCTCAAGAATGGCATCGTTGCTAAGCGGAAGGTGAACAGCCATCTGATCCCCGTCAAAGTCAGCGTTAAACGCTGTACATGCAAGCGGGTGAAGCTGAATAGCTTTATGTTCGATTAGTACAGGCTGAAATGCCTGAATACCAAGCCTGTGAAGTGTTGGTGCACGGTTGAGCAGAACGGGGTGCCCGCTAATCACATTTTCAAGCACATCCCATATGACCTCATCGCGACGGTCCACCATTTTCTTTGCGCTTTTTACGGTTTTCACGTAACCGCGCTCGATAAGGTGACGAATTACAAATGGCTTATAAAGCTCAATAGCCATTTCTTTAGGCAGACCGCACTGATGCATTTTAAGCTCCGGGCCTACTACAATTACTGAACGGCCGGAGTAATCGACACGCTTGCCAAGCAGGTTCTGACGGAAACGACCGCCTTTCCCCTTCAACATATCGCTAAGTGATTTCAGCGGACGGTTGTTATTACGTACAGCGTTGGTTTTACGTGAGTTATCGAACAAGGAATCAACTGCTTCCTGAAGCATACGCTTTTCGTTGCGCAGGATTACATCAGGAGCCTTAATATCAATAAGACGCTTAAGGCGGTTGTTGCGGATAATTACCCGGCGGTACAGATCATTGAGGTCTGAGGTCGCAAAGCGGCCGCCTTCCAAAGGTACGAGCGGGCGTAATTCCGGTGGTATAACCGGTACAACGCGCATAACCATCCATTCGGGGCGGTTTTCGACTGATTTATTAGCCGTACGAAATGCTTCGAGAACCTGAAGACGCTTCAGTGTTTTCTTTTTGCGAAGCATTGATGTCTCATTTTTGACCTGTTCGCGATACTTATAAATATCTTTTTCGAGGTCAATTTTGGCAAGCATTGCTTCGATAGCTTCCGCGCCCATTTTGGCTGAAAACTTATCTGAATCGTCGTCGTCGAGCTCGCTGTGTTCTTCGGGCAGCTGACGCATGATATCGAAATATTCTTCTTCGGTAATCATATCGCCATACTTATACCCAAGATCTCGTGCCATTCCCGGATTGATTACTACAAAATTCTCGTAATAAACAATTTTATCCAGGTTTTTGGACGACAGACCCAGCAGGTAGGCCACCTTATTAGGAAGCGACTTGAAGTACCAGATATGTACAATAGGTACGCAAAGGCTCAGATGGCCCATACGCTCACGGCGTACGGCTTTTCTGGTAACTTCCACGCCACAACGGTCGCAGATGATTCCTTTATAGCGAATGCGCTTGTATTTACCGCAATGGCATTCCCAATCCTTTACAGGGCCGAAAATTTTCTCACAAAACAAGCCGTTCATCTCCGGCTTGAAAGTGCGGTAATTGATGGTTTCGGGTGTTAGCACCTCACCCCTTGAGCGCGACAGAATTGCTTCTGCCGACGCAAGGGAGATTTTAATTGACTTGAAATCTTTGGAAACGGTGTCGCTTACAGTATGTGACAAAGTTCCACCTCCGTTTTGAATTAATCGTTAAACTCGGTAGGATGATATCCTTTTCTAAGCTTTGCGGGCCTATTGCTCAATTGTTACTTCAAGGCCGAGACCCTGCAGTTCTTTAAGCAACACGTTGAAAGACTCCGGCGTGTTACCGTCCGGAAGGTTTTCGCCCTTCACAATAGCCTCATATACTTTGGAGCGTCCTTTCACATCGTCGCTCTTCACAGTAAGCATTTCCTTAAGGATATTGGCGGCACCATAGGCATAAAGTGCCCATACCTCCATTTCTCCAAGCCTTTGGCCACCAAACTGTGCCTTACCACCCAGCGGCTGCTGTGTAATAAGTGAGTACGGGCCAATTGAGCGGGAGTGCATTTTATCCTGAACAAGGTGGTTAAGCTTCATGATGTACATAACGCCAACCGTTGTTTTCTGTGCGAACCGCTCGCCTGACCGGCCATCGTAAAGGAATGTTCGGCCATCAGCAGGCAAGCCTGCTTCCCGCAACCAATGCTGAACGTCGTCGTACTTGGCACCGTCGAAAATTGGGGTTGCAAAAGTAACGCCGAGTTTTTTGCCGGCCCATCCAAGAATCGTTTCATAGATCTGCCCCAGGTTCATCCTTGATGGTACACCCAAAGGATTCAGTACGATATCAACAGGGGAGCCGTCTTCAAGAAACGGCATATCCTCAACAGGTACAACCTTAGCCACAACACCTTTGTTTCCGTGGCGGCCGGCCATTTTATCACCTACCTGAAGCTTACGCTTTTTGGCAACATAAACTTTGGCTTTCTTAACGATACCTGCCGGAAGCTCATCACCAACCTGAATCTGGTATTTATTGCGCTTTGCTTCAGATTCGTAACGCCGGCGGATTTCGGTATAATTATCGAAAAGAACGGCTACCAAACGGTTAACTTCATCGTCGGTACACCAGGGCTGGCGTGCTTTAACAGACAGAGGTTCAGCGATATCATCAAACATCTGCTTGCGGTATTTATCACCCTTCGGCAGAATTTCGATACCCAGAACATCAACGATGCCAGGCGAGGTTTTATCCTTGAGAAGGCGATACATTCGGGCAGCCCACTCGGCATTAAGCTTCGCTATTTTTTCAGCTAAACGCTGATTTTCTCGCTCAACAAGCTCTTTTTCTTCTTTTCTTGAAAGCTGCTCATCTTTTTTACGGCTGAACATTTTCGTACCTATAACCACACCTGAAACGCCCGGGGGGGTTTTGAGGGAAGCATCTTTCACATCACCGGCTTTATCGCCAAAAATAGCACGAAGCAGTTTCTCTTCCGGAGTCGGGTCGCTTTCGCCTTTAGGCGTAATTTTACCAACAATAATGTCACCCGGTTTGATCTTCGCACCAACACGAATAACCCCGTTTTCATCCAGATTACGGGTAGCTTCATCGCTCACATTTGGGATTTCACTTGTAAGCTCTTCTTCTCCGCGCTTGGTATCACGTACTTGCTGTTCGAACTCGGAAATGTGAATTGAAGTGTAAATATCTTCAGATACCACACGCTCACTCACCACAATCGCATCCTCGAAGTTATAACCGCGCCAGGGCATAAAGGCTACAAGCAGGTTACGCCCGAGGGCGAGCTCGCCATCGTTTGTGGCGCAACCATCTGCAATCGGGCTTCCCTGAGTAACAGTATCGCCTACTTTCACAATAGGCCGCTGATTTGCGCAGGTATCCTGATTGGTTCGCTCAAACTTGCGAAGTTTGTAACTAACAACGCCATCATCAAAATAGGCGTAGTTTTCCTGTTCGGTTCGGTTGTAACGAATGCGGATTTCAGTAGCAGAAACATAAACAACCTCTCCGTCGCCTTCTGCGCATACAATAGCACGTGAATCTTTTGCAGCACGATACTCCATACCGGTTCCGACAATTGGTTTCTCCGGCCGAAGAAGGGGAACACCCTGCCGTTGCATGTTCGAACCCATGAGTGCACGGTTAGCATCATCATGCTCAATAAACGGAATCATTGAGGCCGCAACTGATGTAATCTGATTCGGTGCAACATCCATATACTCCACTTCATCCGGGCTTGCCAAACCAACATTACTGTCTCTGAAGCGTGAGAAAATTTCATTATATGCAAAAGTTGACTCTTCAGTCAGTGTTGCATTTGCCTGTGCAATGATGGTTTCATCTTCTTGCTCGGCTGCAAGGTATTCTACTTTATCAGTAACAACTCCGTCTGTTACTTTACGGTATGGCGTTTCAATAAAACCGAAATCATTCACTTTTGCGTGAACACAAAGTGAGGAAATCAGACCAATATTCGGGCCTTCAGGTGTTTCAATAGGACACAACCGACCATAATGGGTATAGTGAACATCACGAACCTCAAATCCGGCACGTTCGCGTGTTAAACCGCCCGGGCCAAGGGCCGACATACGCCGTTTGTGGGTGAGCTCAGCAAGCGGATTCGTTTGATCCATAAACTGAGACAGCTGATTTGTACCGAAGAAAGTATTAATTACGCTGGAAATCGTACGCGCATTAACAAGATCCTGCGGTGTAAATTGCTCCGCATCCCGGGAGTTCATGCGTTCGCGAATAGTTCTTGCCATCCGAGCAAGACCAAGCCCGAACTGTTGTGCAAGTTGCTCACCTACAGTACGAACACGCCTGTTACTTAAGTGATCGATATCATCTACGACTGACTTCATGTTTTTAAGACGAATCAGTTCTTTGATAATGCAGATAATATCATTGATTGTGAGGACACGCACATCAAGAGACTCATCGATACGAAGCCTTTTGTTTAGCCTGTAGCGACCTACTTCACCAAGATCGTATTTTTTATCACTGAAGAAAAGACGTTCGATAACAGCCTTACCAGTCTCAATGTCAGGCATTTCGCCTGTTCTGATTTGACGGTAAACTTCAGCGAGTGCACTTTCCTGATCCGTTGAGGTATCCTTGCGAAGTGTGTTAATCACTACGGACCGATCGGCATCTTCCTGCGAAATTTTTAGGATATGAACCGATTTGATATCAAGTTCTTTGAGAATTTCGTAATCCGAATCCTCAAGCTCTTTTTCACGGGCAAGCCTTACTTCCCGCGTAACAGCTTCAGTAACTTCACCGGTTTCATCATCTACGACTTCCTGCACAACTTCTTCATAGATATCGGTAGCGAGTCGTTTTCCTACAACACTTCCGAAAGCCTTACGGGACTTAACACTTACTTCCTCAGAGAGATCAAAAAGATTCAGGATTTCAAAATCACTTGAAAAACCTAAAGCACGAAGCAGGGTAGTGAGGGGGAGCTTCTTCTTACGGTCGATATAAGCCCATAATACGTCCCGGATATCGGTAGTGAACTCGATCCAGGACCCTTTAAAAGGGATAATCCGTGCGGAGTACAAGTGTGTACCGTTAGGGTGCATAGACATGCCAAAAAACACACCCGGGGAGCGGTGCAGCTGACTAACAATAACGCGTTCAGCGCCGTTAATCACAAAAGTACCGCGATTTGTCATCCAGGGGAGTTCGCCGAGAAACACATCCTGTTCAATGGTTTCGGAGGCTTCATCGCTTTGATCTATGGAAGAAAGCCGTAATTTAGCCTTTAACGGTACGGAGTAGGTAAGGCCTCGGTCTACACATTCCTCAATAGTGTATTTTGGAGTGTCAATGGAATAAAACAGAAACTCCAGTATGTTTTGCTCTCTGGAATTTGTTATTGGAAAATGTTCGTTAAAAATACGCTGCAGACCTGCCTCTTCTCTGTCATCCGGTGCAATATTCCATTGGGTAAACCTGTGGAATGAAGCAATTTGGATATCCAGAAAATCGGGGTAATCGAGCACCTTTTTTGTTTTCGCGAACGTAATGCGGTTCGTAAACGGAAGAATGTTGGTCTCTTTACTCAAGGATACCTCACGATTTGTTGATGGGTATAAAATAAACGCAAAAATACACACATGTTGCGATGCAGGTTAGCCACAACAAGCATGTATTAATCAGACACCAATAGCCAATACCCTTACGGGCTTGGCTATTGGGTAAAAAAGAACGCTATGTAGATTAATTATTTTAATTCTACAGTAGCACCAGCCTCTTCGAGTTTAGCCTTGAGTTGCTCAGCTTCATCTTTGCTGACACCTTCTTTAACGGTGCTTGGTGCACCGTCAACAAGATCTTTGGCTTCTTTGAGGCCGAGACCTGTTACAGCTCTAACTTCTTTGATAACGCCGATTTTCTTAGCACCGGCTTCTTTAAGGATAACCGTAAATTCGGTTTGCTCTTCTTCAGCAGGGGCATCGCCACCAGCTGCAGGACCGGCAACAGCTACTGCAGCAGCAGCAGGCTTAATACCGTACTCTTCTTCAAGAACCTGAGCCAATTCGTTGGCTTCCTTGATGGTGAGGTTAACTAATTGTTCTGCTAATGATTTAACGTCAGCCATTGTATAACTCCGATTGTTGTATTTATTAAGTAACGTGATTTAATTTTCTTCTTTTTCGGCGATTGTTTTCAATGCGCCAACAATGTTTGAACCCTGTGCCTGAAGTGCGCCAACTACGTTGGTAATTGGTGACAGAAGCAAACCAATGATATCTCCAATGACTTCCTCTTTGGTCTTCATTGTTGACAGCGCATCAAGCTCAGTTTCGCCGTAAACTACACCATCAATGTAGGCAGCTTTGAATAAGGGTTTCTTGTTTGACTTAAGGTACTCCTTAAGAATCTTGGCAGGTTTAGCAGGATCTCCAGACGCAAACATAAACGCTGTCTGATTTTCCAGATAGGGATAAACATCCTCATATCCGCCAACTTCATCCATCGCACGCTTTACAAGAGTATTTTTAAAAACCTTATAGGTAATACCATCTTTACGAAACTCACGACGAAGATTACTAACTTCTGCAACTGTCATGCCGGTGTATTCAGCAAGATACACTGCATCAGACTGCTTGAGTACCTCCAAAATTTCTTCGGCAGATGCTTTTTTTTGCTCTAATGTTGCCATGTTAAGCTTATTTTTGGATGATTACTTTAAAGCAACCGTTCGGTTAACAGTTATACTTGGCCCCATTGTGGTACTCAAATAAATACTCTTTACATAAGTACCTTTTGCTGATGCCGGGCGAAGCTTTACAACTGTGTTTATGAATGCTTTCGCGTTATCGACAAGCTTATCTGCACTGAAGCTGGCTTTGCCAATCGAAGTGTGAAGGATACCGTATTTATCAACACGGAAGTCTATTTTACCAGCTTTCACTTCTTTGATTGCATTACCCGGATCCATCGTTACAGTACCACTTTTGGGGTTAGGCATCAGACCTCTGGGGCCCAGGAAACGTCCGAGTTTACCAAGCTTACCCATTACATCAGGTGTTGCTACAATAACGTCGATATCGGCCCAGCCGGATTCGAGTTTTTCGATGTAGTCGTCGAGGCCAACATGATCTGCACCAGCATCACGGGCTTCCTGCTGTTTGGCAGGGTTTACCAATGCGAGTACACGTACTTCTTTTCCGATACCATGAGGAAGAGAAACATTACCTCTTACCATCTGGTCGGCCTGACGAGGATCAACACCCAGGCGTACGTCAATATCTACGGAAGCATCAAAGTTAACCTTTGAAGTTGCGCCAATTAACTCAGCAGCTTCTTCAAGGCTGTACTCTTTGCCTGCTTCGATCAAAGAGGCAGCTTCTTTGTATTTTTTTCCTTTTTTCGACATTACTTCTGAGCTTGAATGTTAGAATTACTTACTGCGGTCTACACGTAGACCCATGCTGCGTGCTGTACCGGCAATCATCTCGGCAGCTGATTCAACGTCATATGCGTTTAAATCAGGAAGCTTCTGCTCAGCGATTTCCCGGCATTGGGAGAAGGTTACTGTTGCCACTTTTACCCGGTTTGGTTCGCCTGAACCACTTTGGATATTTGCAGCTTTTTTAAGAAGTACAGGAGCAGGAGGTGTCTTGGTTACGAAAGTAAATGATTTATCGGAGTAAACTGAGATTACTACCGGTGTAACCGTACCCATCTTGTCCTGCGTTCTTGCATTAAAGGCCTTACAAAACTCCATGATGTTCACCCCGGCCTGACCAAGTGCAGGTCCTACAGGTGGGGCCGGAGTAGCTTGACCGGCTTTAATCTGGAGTTTGATTATTTTATCAATTTTCTTCGCCATAATAGGATGATGCTTTTATTTTAATTCTTGACCTTATAATTCGTATGTCAGCTGGTACGGTTCTGCTTTCTAAACCCGTTTCTTAATCGGGCTCAACCTGATTAACGTCTACCTCTACGGGGGTTTTACGCCCGAAGATACTCACATGAACAATGAGCTTCATGCGATCTGGGTAAACCTCTTCAACTGTTCCGTCATAATTCACAAAAGGACCATCCGTAATTTTTATCAGATCGCCTTTTCTAAAGGGGATTTCAACCAATCCTCCGCTGGCTACTACTTCTTTATCCTTGAGTACTTTGCCCAGAATACGGTTTACTTCACTTTCCTGGAGTGGCGTTGGCCTTTCCTGAGTTTTACCCCCTTTAAGAAAACCGATAACCGAAGCTGTGCCGGACACAATGTCATTTATAGATTCATCATAGATTCCCTGGTACATGATGTACCCTGGGAAAAAGTTTTTCTCGCGCTGGCGTTTTTTTCCGCTTCTTATTTCAATTACAGTTTCAGTAGGAATAAGTACCTGTTCGACTTTGTCGATTGCACCTTCTTCACGAAACCGTTCAAGAAGTGCTTCTTTTACCTTTTTTTCATGACCGGAAAAGCACCTGATGACGTACCATTGTATGTCGTTTTGTTCTGTCATCCAAAAATGAATTCAAGAGCTTTGGTGTATATCTGATCAATAAAAAAGATAAACAGTGACAGAATAATAGAAAACAACACCACGATTGCGGTGTTGTCCTGTAATTCTTTTTGCGTTGGCCAGGAAATTTTATTCCACTCTTTCCTTACGCCTTCAGAGAAATTTTTAATTTTACTCATAGTAAATTATTACTGGAATTAGCACGGGTGGAGGGACTCGAACCCCCAACCACCGGTTTTGGAGACCGACACTCTGCCAATTGAGCTACACCCGTACACGAATACCTCTGAGGTGATTAGTCAAGAATTTTTGCTACAACACCTGCACCTACGGTGCGGCCGCCTTCACGAATAGCGAAGCGAAGACCATCTTCCATAGCGATAGGCTGAATCAGATCTACCGTCAGGTTTACGTTGTCACC